>JAOUPJ010000294.1 GCA_029879945.1 Gammaproteobacteria bacterium | reverse complement strand
CCTGGCAATATTTATTCACGCTTTACCAACCCCACTGTGCGCACGTTTGAACAGCGGCTTGCAGCGATGGAAGGGGCGGAGCGAGGGGTTGGCACCGGCTCAGGAATGGCCGCTATTGCCGCAACCTTTTACAGCTTACTTAAAGCAGGAGACCACGTGGTCGCCTCTCGGTCACTGTTTGGGCCAACGATAGCATTCTGTAACAACTATCTGGCCAAGTTCGGCGTAGAAACCAGTTTCGTGGAACTGTCTAATTTTGATGCATGGCAGCAGGCAATCAGGCCGAATACTCGGTTTCTTTTCTTGGAAACACCTTCAAATCCCCTCACAGAGGTGGCCGATATTGCCCAACTGGCGGAATTGGCTCACGCCAAAGGCTGTTTGCTAGTGGTGGACAACTGCTTTTGCACGCCCGTCTTACAGCAACCTATAAAACTGGGCGCGGATATCGTCATCCATTCCGCCACTAAATATATCGATGGCCAGGGGCGCTGTGTGGGTGGTGCCGTGGTCGGTTCCGAGGATATTGTGGGGACCGATATCTATGGTTTTGTACGCACGGCCGGTCCTTCCCTGAGCCCATTCAATGCCTGGGTGTTTCTCAAGGGGCTAGAGACCTTGAGTCTACGCATGAAGGCCCACTGTGAAAATGCAGAGGCCATTGCGGCCTGGCTGGAGCAGCAAAGTGGGATAAAGCGCGTTTACTATCCGGGGCTGGCCTCTCACCCGCAGCATGAATTGGCTAAGCGACAGCAGTCTGGATTTGGCGGTATCATTTCATTTGAGTTGGCTGGCGGTAAGGAAGAAGCGTGGCGATTTATTGATGCCACCAGGATGTTTTCCATCACGGCCAACCTGGGAGATACCCGCTCGACGATAACCCATTCCGCCACCACGACCCATGGTCGCGTGAGTCCGCAGGACCGCGAGGCGGCAGGAATTAGTGACGGATTAATTCGCATCTCTGTGGGCCTGGAATCAGTGAATGATATACGCAAAGACCTCGAACGAGGCTTGGCGGGAATACGTTAGAGGGAATTGACGATGATGATAGATCGCGTGGAACGATTGCTACTCACTGTTTGGGTGGGTTGTCTTTGGGCAGTGGGCTTGCTGGTTGCTCCTACTCTTTTTCGTGTGCTGGATGATCGCAAACTGGCTGGAACAGTGGCTGGGGATCTTTTTTCCCAGGTTGCCATTATCGGTCTGGTTTGCGGTATTGCCCTGCTGGTGATCGCTTACACCCAGAACTACAGACCACAAAAGGAATGGCGGGTGTGGCTGATTGTGGTGATGATTGCCCTCACGGTAATCAGCCGCTTTGTGCTGCAACCCATGATTGTGGACTTGCGCAGTCAGGGGATCGTGCCCGGCAGCGATATCGCAAAGACCTTTGGCATGTTGCACGGCATCTCGTCGGCCCTTTATATGGCCAACTGTGTAATGGGTGCAGTGCTGGTGGTAATGGGGCTCCGACGGGGGCGCTGATCAGGGCAGGGTGATTTTGCGGGCCTCGCTGGCTCGATAGAAGGCTGCCATGCGTCCTATGGTGTGAATCAAAGTAGATTGGGTCTTATTGGCGATCTCTTCGGCCATTTGCAGACGTTCGCCCTTGTCGCCCACGCTAATCTTCACTTTGATAAGTTCATGATGTTCCAAGGCATTATCGGTTTCGGCAATTAGCGCTTCTGTCACACCCTTACCGCCGACTATAATAACCGGCTTCAGTTCGTGGACCAGTCCGCGAAGGTATTTTATTTGTGAGCTAGATAGAGACAAGATGGTGCATCCCAATGTCAGATGAAAACGCGCGTAGTGTACAGCAAAGTGGTTCCCGATTCACCGTTTCTGCGTCACCCTTTAATCCCGTAAAATTCGAGTTGGGGATTTTTGTTCTGGTGGGCATTGCCGTGTTTGCCATCAAGTCCAAAATCACGCAAGACGAGTCCTCTCAATTTTTAATCATGTTCGCCTACAGTGCGATTGCGGCCCTATGGTTGGTGCGTCGTACGAAAAAAATATTTACCCAGTTGGAACAGCAGCAAGCGTCGTCAAATTTAAAAGACTAGTCCCGTGGCCAAGAAAAAAAATCCCTGGATCCAAAGACAGGACAAGGACAAGTTTGTAAAAGCGGCCCAGGTCCAGGGTTATCGATCGCGTGCCGCTTTCAAGCTGATTGAAATCAACGAAAAGGACAAGCTCATCAAACCGGGTATGATAATCGTGGACCTGGGGGCGGCACCCGGTGGCTGGTCTCAGGTTGCTTCACGTTTAGCGGGCGATCGGGGCAGAGTAATTGCATTGGACCTGTTAGAGATGGATTCCATGGCGGGGGTGGAAATCATTCAGGGTGACTTTAGCGATGACGGTTGTCTAAAAAAGTTGGAAGGCAGCCTGGGAGGACAAAAAGTCGACCTTGTAATCTGCGATATGGCCCCCAATATGAGTGGTATGAAAGCCGTAGATCAGCCACGCGCCATGTACTTGTCTGAGCTGGCCTTAGAGTTTGCGACTCGCCACCTGCGTCCGAATGGCGATTTTCTAGTCAAACTGTTTCAAGGTGAAGGGGTGGATAGCTATCGTCAACAAGTCCGCCAGTCTTTCGCCAAGTTATTGACCAGAAAGCCAAACTCGTCACGGTCTGAAAGCAGAGAATTCTATCTTCTTGCTAGAAATTTAGTGGTTTAGTGGGCTATAGTGAGTAATGTGGGCATCTATCCTGACCGGGTAGCTTGGCGACAGCCAAGGCAGATTGTGGTATAAGACAAATACTTACTGTATCAAGAATCTCAGATTTGCTCAGTTTTATCTAGTAAGTCAAAGACTTAATGGGGATACCGCCTTGAACGAAATGGTAAAGAACATCATTCTGTGGGTCGTCATCGCGATCGTTTTGATGACGGTTTTTAACAACTTCGCCCCTAATCGACCCGTGTCGAGACCCATGGAATACTCGCAATTCATCCAGGAAATTAAATCGGGTGAAATTCAGCGCGTGCTCATCGAAGGACGCTCTATCCGTGGTGCCAAGCAGACCGGGGAACGATTCGTCACCTATAGCCCTGGCGATCCAGGCCTGATCGGTGATCTGCTCAATAATGGCGTGGCCATCGACGTGAAGCCGCCTGAGCAGCAAGGTTTGCTGATGCAGATCTTCATCTCCTGGTTCCCCATGCTCCTATTAATAGGTGTCTGGATCTTCTTCATGCGCCAGATGCAAGGCGGCGGAGGTGGCCGCGGAGCCATGTCCTTTGGTAAGAGTAAGGCGCGTATGCTGAGCGAAGATCAAGTCAAGGTCACGTTCAATGACGTGGCCGGCGTGGAAGAGGCCAAGGAAGAGGTGGGTGAGCTAGTCGAGTTTCTACGCGATCCTGGCAAGTTCCAAAAACTGGGTGGCAAGATTCCACGCGGTGTTTTGATGGTAGGCCCTCCGGGTACGGGTAAGACCCTTTTGGCCAAGGCCATTGCGGGTGAAGCCAAGGTTCCTTTCTTTACGATCTCCGGTTCCGACTTCGTCGAAATGTTCGTGGGTGTCGGTGCCTCACGTGTTCGAGACATGTTCGAGCAGGCCAAAAAGCACGCGCCTTGTATCATCTTCATCGACGAAATCGATGCGGTGGGTCGTCACCGAGGTGCCGGCTTGGGTGGCGGTCATGACGAACGCGAACAAACCTTAAACCAATTACTGGTTGAGATGGATGGTTTTGAAGGTAACGAGGGTATTATCGTTATCGCGGCGACCAACCGTCCCGACGTACTCGACCCTGCCTTGTTGCGTCCCGGTCGTTTCGACCGACAAGTGACTGTACCATTGCCTGATGTACGCGGTCGTGAGCAGATCCTGAAAGTGCACATGCGTAAAGTGCCTCTGTCAGAAGATGTGAAACCCCGTGTTATTGCACGCGGTACACCTGGATTTTCCGGTGCAGACTTGGCCAATCTGGTCAATGAAGCTGCTCTGTTTGCCGCACGCGCCAATCGTAAATTGGTCGGCATGGAAGAATTCGAACGTGCCAAAGACAAGATCATGATGGGTGCAGAGCGCAAGTCCATGGTGATGAACGATGCGGAGAAACGGCTTACCGCTTATCATGAAGCAGGTCATGCCATTGTGGGTTTGAAAGTGCCCGATCATGATCCAGTCTATAAAGTCAGTATCATTCCTCGTGGCCGCGCCTTGGGTGTGACCATGTTCCTGCCTGAAGAAGACCGCTACAGTTACAGCAAGCGTCGTCTGGAAAGCAGTATATCCAGCCTGTTTGGTGGGCGTATCGCCGAAGAGCTGATTTTTGGGCCAGAAAGTGTTACCACCGGTGCTTCCAATGACATCATGCGTACCACGGATATTGCGCGCAATATGGTGACCAAGTGGGGTCTATCTGAAAGA
>JAOUPJ010000059.1 GCA_029879945.1 Gammaproteobacteria bacterium | reverse complement strand
GGTAACTGCGTAGCTATTTTTCCTAGGGCTCTAAGTAGATTCCAATTCTCTTTCAATTAGCTCTATCCAATGCATGAGGGGTATTTTGCTTTGGGGCGCTAGGTGGAGTTGACATCCTACATTCACGGTTAGTATCACATCAGGTTTATTTGTCTGGAGTTACACCAATTTATTTTCTAAAAGCGTTGTTGAAATTTCAGGCTGTAATAAAGAGTAGGTGCCAGCAGAGCCACAGCATAGGTGAGGGTCTGCCACTTGTGTCAGCTCAAAACCGGCTCGACTCTGAATGCGCTCGCCTAGACCATCTAATTATTGGCCGTGTTGCAAGGTACAGGGACTGTGAAACGCGACTCGTTTTCCAGGCTTGTTCAGAGTTAAGTCTTCGTCAATCAAAATTACCGACACATCTTTGGTAAGCGCGCTAACTCGCGACGCCTTTTCACAATATACAGGATCGTCTGCGCTCAACCGTCAAGCGCCAGCATTTTGCGAGTGCTAACTTGTGCGACTGTTTCGCCATGTTTTACGAGATGTGGAATCTTCGCTGCCAGCTTACGGGAAAGAAGAAACTTTGCAGAGCGTACGACATTGGTCGCAAATCTAAACCGTGCAGGATAGGGCAGTACCTTTCTAATGCACCGTCTCTGTCCCGTGTCAGCTAGACTGCGCCTAACATTATGCTCAAGAATCTCTTTACCGATATCAGCAAGTCGGCCATATTTTACTCCAGAGGGGCATGTCGTCTCGCATGAGCGGCAGCTTAGGCAGCGATCAGGATGCAATTGAGTTTTCTCGGAAACGTCTTTTCCTTCCAGAAGCTGTTTAATTAAATAAATCCGGCCACGAGGTCCATCCAGTTCGTCACCTAATAATTGATAGGTAGGACAGGTAGCTGTACAAAAGCCACAGTGAACACAATTGCGAAGAATGGCTTCTGCTTCTTCAACATGGGGCCTGGATTTAAATTGAAGAATAAGAAATATCACCCACCTATTTCCGCCTGATCGCCAGTATCAATTATCAAATCCTGCGTGTCAAAACGAGGCTCGCTTCGATAAAAGCGATCTTTGGCTGGAAAATCGATGCTAAAAGACGACATTCCGGCGTCGATTTCGACTGTTAATTTCGAAATTAAATGCGTCGGCCAAGTGGGGCCGCTTCGCCTACAAGGAATACGCGATAGGAGGGATTATATGAAATCAAATCCGTCAGGATGTGGGGCGGGTGCCCGAGGAGGCGCTCTGGTGGGTAGCCCCAAGCGCTTAAGGATGCGGGCGATGGTCGGCGGGTCTTCTATGGAGGCTAAAATCTTGAGGTTGCCCTGGCAGTGGGGATATGTCTGAATGTCTATATTGAAGATGCGCTAGAGTAAACGCGCCCATGATATGTGTTGCCGTGGTGTTGGGGTCGACTTGTCCTGCTCAGCTGCGCTTCCCGAATCGCTATCCGGAGGATGTGGCACGACGAGTGGACGCAGTTTGGCATTGCACCCAAAGGGCATAAAGGGGCCAACACACCAAAGTAGCGAATGAGATTGAGCCGAGGGCGAGGCACCAGTGCCGCCAGTTTCTGCAGGAATTCAGGGGCGTCAAGCCCAAGGCACTCGCTATGCTCGCGGGGCAAGCTTTAGACCGGTCGGTTGACTCTGGCTCATCAAGATATCGTTGGCCCTGATCTTCCGCCAATACACCCCTCCGCACCAGGCAATGCATCAGTCGATGTATCACGCGTCGTAAGACGGTCTGTAGTTGTTGCGTATTGGGTGGCGAGACAGGATGAAAAACCGCTTTGCCATCGATCAGGTGTTAGACGCCATCAAGAAAAAGGTAATACAAATGGATATTGAGGTTGGCCGCTGAGCCGAAGCGCTGAATGAGCGTAACGGCCCCAGTATGCGCCTCGACGGGCCGAAAGCCGGCCTGTTTGATCAGAAAGCCGGAAATCGCACGGTGTATTACCTTGAGCACCGGCGATAACAACTGAGGCTGAGAGGCCAACAGGATACGCAAGGGAATCGGAAAAGAGATCATCCACTGTCGTACGGGCTGGCGAGGAATGACGTTGTCGGTCAGATGTGCGGCGGTTTCAGCCATACGTCGTGCCCCACAGCAGGGGCAAAATCCGCGTTTTTTACGCGAAAACGCCACCAGTTTCTCGTGACGACAGTCTTCACATCGCAGGCGTAGAAAGCCGTTGGTTAAAATGCCGCAGTCGAGAAAGGCGTCGAACTCGGCTTTGATATACGGAGGAAGGCTATGGCCGGTTTGGGCCTCTACCTGGGCGTAAAAGCTGTCAACATGATTTTGCACCAGCTGATACAGGGCTGTTTGCACGGGGCGTCGGCGCTGATAATGGACGTGGGCTGTCGATGATGGCCGGGTCTGAGGGGCGGGCATGATGGCTTCTGTTTGTTATTTTTCTTTTGTATTAAACTGTAAATATATATAGTACTCCGGATCTTCTGGCCAGCGCCTCTGCCAATTTCTCCTCCCCGCTGTTTCTCTCCCTCCCAAAGTGGCACCAGCTGGAGCCAGCAGGCCTATGTTAAAGCCGGCAATGCGGAAGCAGAAGACGGGTTTGGCACTAGTGTGACCTTGTCCAACAATGCCGCAGCTGTGGGTACGCCCAATGAAGACGGCGATGACGATGGCTCTACAGAGAACGCGGGGGCGGCCTACATCTTCCAATAAGGCACTGCCTGCCTCGCCGTGGTCGGCGGCATAACACCCTGCGGGTGTCAATTATAGACTGGCTTCCGTGGGGATTCTTGTTAAAGGCGTCTGACCTTTTTTAAATTTTTTAGTCTCCTGTTAGTATTCACAATTTACAGACCTGGATTGAATTGTGAAGAAGAGTGAATATCAGCAGTATGATGGTTTGGGTTTGGCCGACCTGGTTCGTAAAAAAGAAGTAACAGCGGATGAGTTGATGCAGATTGCTCTGGAACTGGCTGAAGAAAGCAGAGATTCTATTAATGCAACGGCAGACATCAACGCTCAATTGGGCCAGGAGAACGCCAGACACCCAAAAGCGGGAATGTTTTCAGGTGTATCTTTCTTAGTAAAAGAGATATTGGCCTATCCGGGGCTGAAAAATGCGATGGGTTCGCGTCTGTTCGCACAACATCTACCCCAACAAGGCACAGCTTACACGGACCGTATCGATGGCGCAGGTCTCGTCACATTCGGTAATACCACTGGTTCGGAATTTGGACTTCTGGGAAGCACGGAAACCGAACTGCACAGCATAACTAGGAACCCGTTAAATGAAAACTATTCTGCAGCGGGATCGTTGGGTGGAAGCGCTGCGGCAGGTGCGGCGGGTATAGTGCCCATGGCCCATGCTAGTGATGGGGGAGGTTCAATACGCATACCGGCCTCGGTGTTTGGACTTTTTTGGTATTATGCCCAGTGCGGGGCGCTGTGTTTCGGCGGTGGAAAATGGCGGACCGTTTTCAGATTTGGTCATCGATCACTGTATCACAAAGTCGGTACGTGATAGTGCGGCCTTTTTGTCTGTTACGGAAGGATCAACAAAGTATTCATCGCTGGGTTATATTAGCGGGTCAAGTTCAGAAAAATTACGTATCGCAATTTACTCCAATACTTTGTTTGGTAATCAGCCGGACAAAGCCGTGCTTGAGGGGATTGAACACATCCGTAAACTCTGTGAGGAACTCAGCCATGAGGTAGTTGATAGCAGAGGACCAGCCGTGGATGGAAAAGCCATCTCTTTGGCCTTTTTTACTTTGGCTGGATTTACCATGGACCAGGTCTGCAAGATGATGGAACCTATGATACAACAGCCGGTAAATAAAACGTTTCTTGAGCCTTTTACCCATCAGTTGGTAGAGTGGCTTCGAACATTAGACTCACAGGCAGTGCCAAATGCTAAGGAAACGATTCAAAGTTCGGCGCACCTTATGTTGCAGTACGCACAAGAGTTTGATGTTCTTTTGTGTCCTACACTGGCGAACCCGCCTCGTGAGTTGGCATATCTTTCTCCCAAACTAGATCGGGAAACTGTGATTCATCGCACAGAAAACTACACGGCCTACACACCGATACACAATATCAGCGACATGTGTGCCATGTCTGTGCTCTTGGATAAATCATCTCAGGGCCTACCCCTTGGGAGTCATTTTGCAGCCATGCCGGGTTCAGAAGTTAAGCTTTTTAACCTGGCCTTTCAATTGGAGGAGGAAGCACATTGGATGCGGGTTTAAGTAGATGTAAGTTTATGTATCATTTTCGTAGCATGTTGACTTATTAATGGTAGTGTGATTAGTATTCTTCAAAAGACTAGCGACGTGCATATCAGGTGATATTATGTTACTGCAGTGAAGGAAAAGACCCCGTCAGTCCTAATAATGGATTTTGATTGCAGCGGGCTGTGGTGTTAGATATCCCAAATAAAAGGGGGCCTTTCGGCCACTGCTGTCCCATAGTTTGACAGTCATAAAGCGAGCCTCATTTGAGGTTCGCTTTTTTTGTGCCTGGGCGGGTCTGGGTCGAGGATATCTTTGAGGCTTCTACGCTCAAATAAGTTAAGTTGAAGTATCCGCAGCATGCGTTGTACCGTCCAGCCGGTTCGAGCGCTATGACGAGCGAAGGCGACTAGTAAATAAGTAATTAAAGCGATCCAGAGTTGGGTTAGCACTGCGTTTTTCGAAGTCCCTACGAAGGCTTTGATTTTTAGATTCTGTTTGATGGCTTTAAAGAATAGCTCCACTTGCCAGCGATCTTTGTAGATAGCGGCAATGGTGGCCGCTGATAGCTTGAAATGGTTGGTTAGGAACTCGTAGAATTTACCTGTTTCGGGATCACGATAGCCAATTCGACGCAGTAAAGGTGCCCCCCGCTTGATTGCATGGGCGCTATTGAACTGGATGACTTGATCGCTGGTCACGCCAAGATCACGGTTCACGGGTTTGCGCTCTTTGACGCAATAGACCGATTTGGCCCTAAGCCGAGTAACGAAGAAAACTCCTTGTGTAGTCAAAGAGTTAAACCACTGACAGTCTACATACCCTTTATCAAAAGCAACAAGACTTCCCTTGGGAAATTGAAATCTCCTCCCCTGTACCATATCGTTTTCTTGGCCTTCACTGAGTGCGACAAACTCCGGCACTTGCGTGCCATGATTCAAGCCAACGCTTAACTTAATATTCGACGCATCTTCACGGTAAGCGGCCCAAGGAAAGACTTTCATCGATAGGTCTACGGCGCTGGCATCCAAGGAATACAAGGGGTTTTTAAATCGAAACTTATGTCGTCCTGGCATTTTCTGGCAGCGCACCAATAGGCGCTTGAAGAGTGACTCATAAAGATCAGCGGGCTGTTTTTCATTGAGCCGTGCTAGTGTCGATCGAGCGATCGGCTTGGCTCCCAAGTGATAAAGCTTATGTTGTTGAGTCTCTAAATTTGATTGAATATCTCGCAGACTTTGTCTGCCAGATAGCTGAGACATCGCCATACCAATAAACTGATCCCAGCGGCTAGCCGATCTTAACTTTTGGCCAAAATGGTGTCTTTTTGCCTCCGCCTCAAATTCATGTCTCGAAAGCGGTTTGAGTAATTGATTAAATGCAGTGTTATGATGTGACAAAGCCTGAGTCCTTTGTAGCTATAGTGTTTGCTGGAACATCCATTATAACTACTTGAACTCAGGCTTTTTCATTATCCCTTAAACTATGGGACAGCAGTGGCCTTTCGGCCCCTTGTGTCGTTAAAGTCTAACAATTTATTGTGCGCTAGTTACGTGTAACCAGGTTTCTTTATCTACAGTCTCTAAACCATCGCTGACGGTAAAATAGTTAATGTAACTACCGATATGTTCTTCCTTAGGTGTCCAACGGAATATCCCAACTCGACGACATGCTGTAGGTTGGCATTGATAATTAATTCTTAGATAGGCTAGATCCCACATATTAATATAACCATCGTTTGTGAAGTCTGCTTCCCAGCTATAATTTTCATCTCCTTTCTTAGCTAGGAAATGGGTTTTAAATTTTTCTAAGTCTGCGTCCGTAACGCTCCCATCTTGGTTTAGATCCCCTAACAGAGTCGTGTAAAACGATTTGCCAAGGAACCAAGGGTGTCCGACATATGTTGTGGGCATAAAGTAGTTGTTGATGAAGAGTGTAGGATGATCTACGTCGATAGCTGAAACGTAAAAATTGACTTCTTCGTCGACCGTTACTGTTCTATTATTGAGTACAGATCCAAATCTTGGCTTAGTATTCAACGTAGCAAGATTGACCACGTCTGCTTCTGAATAATCAGCCCACACGATTCGATCGGCGTAAATAGCCGGTGAATATTGGCCTGGTTTTTCATTTTGCACAACAAATTGTTCACCAGTGTTCAAATTGTATTGGTGAATACTTCCGTTTACAGAGTAAACTACTTTTCCTCCATTGAATGAAGGATTACCATTAACACCAGGTATGCTCACTACTTCCGATTTGGTCTGCGTGGTTAGATCATATTTGATCAGTGTTTCACCTTCAAACCATACCGCCGTATTGTATTCCAAAACTGGAATAGACTTTTTAAGCGAGTTGTCAGTAAGCTGGGTGTGTGTATTGGTTTTTTTGTCAAAAAAATAGATGTTATATGGACCATAGGTATCTCGGTATCGAGCATTGTAAATCGCACCTCTATAGTCATATCTTACAGAAGAAGCAGTTAGCTCACCTTTTGATATGACTGTCTGCTCTCCCGTAGAAAGTTCATGTTTTACTATTTCGCCAGAATTGTTTATCCATACAACTGTATTTCCATAAATATCTGGCGAACTTTCTGTTTCTAAAGAAGAGTTCGTTAGACGAGTTACGGAACGTTGATACATATCATAAACAAACACATCTGTCATATAGTCAACTGCATCCAGAAACACAACCTTAACTCCAGACAGTCGTGGATGATATTGACGTGTGGAACCGTACCCAGCCACACCGTTTAATTTGATTTTAGTCTTCCTCATAACATCATATATGTACGCATCACTTTGATCATGTGAAGAACAACTGCTGTCATGCTGGTAGGCTACATAGGTACCATTGGCGTCAATGTTATAGATGCCCCCTTTGCATTCAGTTTGTAGATTATGGATTGGTCCAAGCTCATTTGCTTGTACGGACAAGAACGCGAACGTAGTTGCGAAGATTAAAATGGATGGAAATAGCGAATATGTTTTCATTTGTTAGCCCCTCAAAATTACCCCACCAAATTAGAATTTAGTAATTTATTCTTAATAAATGCTTAACAATGGTTAATAAATCCCATAATAAATAGTCTCGCCACATGAGGTGTCATAGAACATGACAGCAAGATAAGAGCTTATGAAAAGCTCGATTTGGTAGCTCAATTAGGAATACTGGCTGGGATTACTGGCGTGAAAAGCTCGGCATTATCTATTAAAAACATTACAAAATAAGCGGATTAGGCCAGCTTATTTATTCATTCTCATAAAGACTTTTGGCGTATTAACCGAAAAAACGTTGCAGCAACTTCATATATTAAATACTAGTGAGTTTACCGAACGGTATGTGGATTCATTTCAAACCGGGTCGGACCACGACAATCTCTTGAAAGAGCTAAACATTCACGCGATAATTGCGTTAAATTACAAGTTAAAGTGCCTAATTGGGGCGAAAAATAATAACAATAAGGATAGCTATCATGGCGCGAGCAAATCGTCATTTTTTGCCAGGCTACGTCTGGCACATCACTCATCGCTGTCACCAACGAGAGTTCCTCTTTAAGTTCTCCAAGGACCGTAGGCGTTGGCGGTATTGGTTGTACGAAGCTCGAAAGCGCTATGGCCTGAGCGTACTCAACTACACGGTTACATCGAACCATATTCACTTGCTGGTTAGAGATACGGGTAAGGATGCAATTCCAAAGAGTATGCAACTTATCGCCGGAAGAACGGCCCAGGAATACAACCAAAGAAAGTCGCGCAAAGGTGCCTTCTGGGAAGACCGTTACCACGCAACTGCAGTGAATACCGAATCACATTTTTTTCGTTGTCAGAGATATATAGATCTGAACATGGTAAGGGCAGGTGTTGTTCGTCACCCTGAACACTGGCTTGAGTGCGGATATAACGAAATACAAAATCCTCCTCAACGTTACCGAGTGATTGATATAAACGCCCTAACTCTGATCGGCGGTTTTGCTACTTTCTCGTCTTACCAAGAAGCTCATCGTATTTGTGTCCAGAACTCGCTGTCGAAACAGAGCGGTCTGGATAGAGACAATATCTGGACACAAAGTATTGCCGTTGGAACGGAAGAGTTTGTGAAAGAGCTAATAACCAAATTAGGCCCCAAGGCAAGGGGGAGAAGCATCTTCAGCGATGTGCCTGGATATCAGATAAAAGAAGCTGCACCAGCTTATCGGTAGTATTTAAGCTTTAAAAAGTGCAATCTAATTTACAGTCTCTCGGCCTCCAATACCATCGTTTCAAAACTCGCCATTTCACTTTCGTTCACATTATTACCATGAAATTCGATTCCTTGAAAGTTAGCATCGTTAGAAATTCCAGGTGACATTTTTTGTATATTTATAAAACCGGCACTATTCAACGCAAGCTCTAGCAACTCGTGGTCATAGAGAAATTGATGCCCCCAATTTCGAAATGCGTTGTTGATAACGAAGGACGCTTTTATTTCTGTTACATTATCCAGATAGTTTCTTGTAATCCATTCAACATATTTTTCGGCGAGAGCCCCGCCTTCCTCTATATACAAACCAATTAACACTTTTAAGTCTGGCGTTGCGATTCTTATCCTTCCTCCAGGCTTTAGTACTCGCTTACATTCTTTCAACATAAATAGGCCACTATCCCAAGGAACATGTTCAATCATGTGTTCGCTAAAGACATAATCAAATGATTCATTTTCAAACGGAAATGTTTTTGTTGCATCAAGAAAAATAGAGTTGTCGTTAGAGGGAGAAATATCTGTCGATAGCCAACCTGGAAGGGTGGTTGGACCAGCACCAATTTGCAGTTTTCGAACACTATTAGAATTTAAATAGTTGCGTATCAACCTGTCTCGGGCAAGTTTCTTTGTAAGCAGTATTGAAACTTTTCTAAAATCGCGAGCAAAACCTACAACCGTATCAGATTGCTTCAGAAGCTGCTTTACACCCATTTCTGTCTCCTAGTGATTTGGTGTACAAACCCTGTAGTCCTAGCCAAACTCGAAAGAAGAGAGCATTTCATTGCAATGAACAAAGCCTCACGAACAAAGCCACTTCACAATAAATTTTATATATTTCAACAATATATAGCTCTGCAAGAAATGACTGCCTATTCAAAACATCCAGGATTGTGCTTAAGGCATGCAAGCTACCTTCCAGATGATTAGAAGAACCGACAAAAGGAAGAGTTAGGAAATCCTAAACAAAACCCCGAGTTTGTCCACAAGCACGATTAGATACATATGCTATTGATATTAAGGGAAATATACTACTTTGTTGCGATTGTACAAGTGTTGTATTTCTCTTACACACTTTAGTATTAGGCTGAAATGAGACATGAAACCATGGTAAGTGCAAGCGGTTTTAGACATGCCACCATCCCCGTTCTCCTGGATCACACAAGGAAGGGTGAAAAGCTATCTCAACAGAATCAGTTGTTTCAAACATAGGAACCCTTTGTAGTTCTGAGCTGAGAATAGAAAAGCTATTCAAGACAAACGGAAGATACTAAGAATAGGCAACCGATCAGGTAGTAGACCTGGACTTTCGTAGTGTTGAGCGTTAACACTTCTTGCTATCATTGTAAGGCACCATCTAGATCACCCCCTTAAACAATTCGAGGTATATAAGACTTTACGCCTTTCTCATAGAGTGATTCTGCCAGGCTCAATTTCAGTCGCCTAATACCATTTTCAATTTTTTACTTCGTTAGGCAACAGAAGCTCGTTGGTTTTGAGTAAGGTGTGCGCGGCAATCTGCGTTTCCCCATTGCTTATCTGTTCTTGCGCCAGATTCATTAGAGATTTAAGGAGCAACTGCTTGGCCTTTTAGGTATAGGAAGTATTACCTACCTTTACCCGTCTGATCGCCAGTATCAATCATCGAATCCAGCCTGTCAAAACGACATTCGCTTCAAGAAAAGTGACCTTCAACAGAGAAATCTGCGCCGAATAGCGCCGTATGAGGGCCTGTTCCCAACTTGCTGGCCGCGAAATAGAGCGCGTTAGCCAAGCGGGGCCGCTTTGCCTACAGGGATGTAGGCGAGGGGCGTGAGCAGGACGCGGAAGCTTCGTCTACACAGCAAACGAATACGCGATAGAAGGGATTATAGGAAATCGTATCTGTCAGGGAGTCGGGCGGGTGCCCGAGGCGGTGCTTTAGTTGGCAGTCCCAGATGCTTAAGATTTTGACGTTGGTTGGAGGGTCTTCTATGGAGGCTAAAATCTTGAGGTTGCCCTGGCAGTGGGGGCATGTCTGGAAGTCTATATTAA
Organism: Gammaproteobacteria bacterium; assembly: GCA_029879945.1. Classification (GTDB taxonomy): domain Bacteria; phylum Pseudomonadota; class Gammaproteobacteria; order S012-40; family S012-40; genus JAOUPJ01. The sequence goes on along the minus strand of JAOUPJ010000059.1, from coordinate 3,984 downwards.
AGACGCGCTTGAGTAAACCTGCCCAGGATTCGTGTTGCCTTGGGATCGTGGCCGACTCATCCTGTTCAGCACCGCTTCCCAAATCGCTATCCGGTGGACGTGGCACGACGAGTGGACGCAGTTTGGCATTGCGCCCAAAGGGCATAAAAGGGCCAACACACCAAAGTAGCGAATGAGGTTAAGCCGGGGTCGTGGTACCAGTGCAGCCAGTTTCTGCAGGAATTCCAGGGGCGTCGTGCTCCACAGCTGAGACAAAATCCGCGTTTCTTACACGAAAAGGTCACCAGTTTCTCGTGATGGCAGTCTTCACAGCGCAGGCGCAGAAAGCCATTGGCCAGAATCCCACAGTCAAGAAAGGCGTTAAACTTGGACTTTACATATGTAAGCAAGCAATGGCCGGTTTGGGCCTCTACCTGTGCGTAAAAGCTTTCAACATGATCTTGCACCAGTTGATACAAGCCAGTCTGCTCGGGAAGTTGGCGCCGGTAATGGACGTGAGCAGACCCCTGACAGGTCCTCGAGTCCGGTAAAAAAGGCATATGTTTTTATTCTTTTGAATACTGATATTATGTACAGTATATATGTCCATAACCATTATGCCAATTCTCATAGCTTTCCTTAGGCGACAGTGACTATATGGCAAGGCCTTGAATTTAGCTCTGCTCTGCCTAAGTCTGCTGCGAGCCAGACAATTCCCAAGTGCTGGGCAGTGGTGTCCCTCAAAAGCGAGATCAGCATGGAAAGCATTCAGAAAGTCATCCCCACTTTAGGCCGCACTTGATGCAGGGTTGGTCGCCGGATTTTATGCAAACTTTGGTTGAACAAGTAACTGAAAATGAAAATATTGACGGCTATTTACCAATTAACGGCAACCAGGCGCTACAGTGTGCCAAGGATCTGGCCAGTAAAGAAGGGATTTTCGTTGGGATTTCTGCAGGAGCCACTTTCGCTGGTGCCTTACAAATCGCGGACAGGCACCTGAAGGCTCCAACATTTTATGCATGTTCCCTGATACCGGAGAACGATATCTTTCAACGCCACTGTTTGAGGATATTAGTCCTGAAATGAATGAGGAAGAAATGGTGATTTCCAAATCCACAGAAGGCTTCCGGTTCGACATGGTTGAGGAAACGTCAGATGGTGAAGAGATAGTAGTGACTCGCCAAGAAAAGGAAATTGATAAAACGGCCCTTAGCGAAATCGAAGAAGCTACTCATGATCAGAATCAACCAGTGGTGAAGTTCGCCTTAGAGTGGTGTGAATTCTGTTGGTCGGTGCGCAAAATATTCAAAAAATTTGGCATCGACTATCGCGCCATTGAAATAGACTCTGTTGCCTATAAAGAAGGAAATCGAGGCGGAAAGATATTTGATGCACTTGAGCATGTAAATAACTGGAGCACCATTCCTCAAATCTACATTGGCGGGGAGTTCATTGGAGATTGTACGGATTTAATTGATAAAATTAACGATCGCTCGATTGGCAAGCTGCTGAAGGAAAATAACATACCGTTCGATGAGTCGGTGAAAGATAATCGCTATGATCTTCTCCCTGCTTGGCTACATCCTCGATAGCTGGCTGAAAAATGGAGCGCAGCTATGAGTACTTGGAAAGTTGAAAACAAATCGAACGCTAATGGGTTTGCTGCCAATCGTTCCTTTTTTCACCCTCAATATTTGTTCTGGCATTTTGCACCTAAATAGATGTCGATATTTGGTGATAACCGCCATCGGTATTCTACCTGGAGTAACAGTCATGTGTTTGTTGCCTCACTTATTTGTACCCGAATAGCTTAGTAGTTTTCACTGTATTATTTAACTAGCCTGGAATAGGACTTGTAGGCAGTAGTCTCCATGTTTGGTCCTAATAGGGTTGGTAGAGGCAGCTTACAGCCTTAGTTTTCAGATGTCTGGAATGAAGATTGCGGAAAGGATCATCTAAGTCGTCAAAATTCATAGTTGGGGTTTACGCCTTCCAAACCGAAAGAGGCCCCTCTGTTGGTTGAAAATTGGCGAGAGTGTTACTGGATGGGCGCCATACGCCGAGCGCGATACCGCCATAATTTATTGAAAATGTGACAAAAAAAATATTCCTGGGAAAAAGAGCAGCGCAATGAGCGATATCTCAGTTGTGATGTGTGTGTTCAACGGAGCGAGCAGTCTGAAGCGCTCGATGGAAAGCTTGTTGTCCCAAGAAGGTGTCGAGTTTGAGATCATCGTTGTAAACGATGGATCTACCGACAGCACCAAACAACTATTGGAGGACTATGCTCAGCACTATAGACAGGTAAAGGTGTTTGAACAGGAAAACGCAGGACTAACCAGGTCGTTAATTCGCGCCTGCGCTAATGCCAAAGGTCGCTACATAGCGAGACAAGACTGTGGTGATTCCTCACTGCCAGAGAGGTTACTAAAACAGTTCGAGCTATTGGAAAGTGAGCCCGAACTGTTGATGGTCAGTTGTGCGACTAGATTCATAGACGAAAAAGGAACCTATCTCTATTCGATCAGTCAGACCAGCGAGGAGTTAAATGTAGATCTACTAGGAAGCAATGAAAGCAGCCTTAGAGCTCCTTCTCACCATGGTTCGGTAATGTTTCGCAGAGACGCATATGAAAAAGTAGGCGGTTATCGATTGCCCTTCTACGTCGCTCAGGATCTAGATCTATGGTCGCGTTTTATAGAGATCGGGTCATGTGCCAGCATACGAGAGGAGCTTTATGAAACGCAGTGGAATCCAGGATCAATACGTCACTTGAAGCGTAAACAGCAATTGATAGCGACTAGAGCCATTCTCCAGTCTCGAAAGAGTAGAATGGAAGGCAAGACAGAGACAGGTATTTTGAAAGCATTGGATCGGTCGCTAAACAGAAAAAAATTGTCCCTAGTACCGTTGGCTCTCCAAGCCTCTAGATATCACTATTTCATCGGTAGTATCTTGGCTAATCGTGATAGTGAGGCCGCTATAGACCACTATAGCGTTGGCCACTGAATATAAAGGCTTGGTGGAAACGGTATAGGCTAAACACACGGTAGCAAATGAAATCTACTCAATCAGAAGTAAACTACAAAAGTAAGCCTGGGGTTACCGCGGCGATAGTCACCTATAGGCGAGAAAAAATACTTCTCGATACAATAGAATACTTGTTAAACCAAATTCCGGCAGCAGACGAAATTCTTGTTGTCGACCAAACGGAACATCACCAAGAGGCGACAATTAAAAGCCTCACGACCTGGAGTCAGCAAAGGAAAATTAGATTGCTTGCCTTGGAGCATCCTTCTATTACTGGAGCAATGAACAACGCGCTAGTTCATGCAAGGCATGAATTGGTGGTTTTCGTAGATGACGATGTTAAACCTGAACCGAATTTTTTTCGTGCGCATATTAACGCGCACAAAAAGACGGGAGCGACACTAGTGGCAGGGCGTGTTATACAGCCGTGGCAAGAGGGAAAAGACTTTCGCGATGACGAACATTTTCACATGGCGTGTACGAGAGCGCAATGGGCAAAAGAATTCATTGGTTGTAATTTTTCTGTAAATCGGCAAATGGCTTTGGAATTGGGTGGGTTTGATGAGTGCTTTGTCCACGTCGCCTATCGATATGAAGCAGAGTTCGCGAATCGCATGTTCGCAGCAGGGCAAAAAATTTATTTTGAACCCGCGGCTTGTTTGCATCATCTAAAGGTTAAGTCTGGTGGAACCCGTTCCTTCGGAGAACATTTGAAAACCGTGAAACCCAGTCACTCGGTTGGCGAATATTACTACCTGTTACGTGCTAAGAATGAGCCTGACCGATTAAAGCGATTTTTTATCACACCGTTGAGATCGGTAATAACTAAGCACCATTTAAAACACCCATGGTGGATACCGCTCATGCTACTATCACAGATATTGGGTATGTTATGGAGTGTATGGTTGTATGTAACCGGGCCAAAATATGTGAAGCTTGGGTAGGTAACTGCGTAGCTATTTTTCCTAGGGC
>JAOUPJ010000058.1 GCA_029879945.1 Gammaproteobacteria bacterium | reverse complement strand
GGCGAGATTCCAGGGTCTTTCTGGAAGGAGGAAGAATAAAGACACTAATCGTGTTCGGCATCACCTGGCGGACTTGGTCTGCGCCCTGCCAGTCGATTTCTAAAATCACATCCACGCCCTGTTCCAATTTTTCCTGCAGCCCCTTCTTGGAAGTGCCGTAGCTGGCACCGAAAACTTCCGCATACTCCAGAAAGTCACCCCGACTTCGCAACTCATCGAAGCCTTCTTGACTAACAAAATGGTAGTGAACGCCGTCTACTTCGCCGGGACGCGGCTTACGGGTGGTGTGGGATACGGACACCTGTATATCGTTGGTCGACTGCAGCAGGGCTTTGACCAAAGAGGTTTTGCCGGCTCCGGAAGGGGCCGAAATGATGAATAGTGTTCCAGGTGGTATATTCATTTTCTCGTCGTAGCTAAAACGTTAATAATGGAAGCGCCTCTTTGAACTGGGCCAGGGCCTGGCCTCTATGGCTTATTCGATTTTTAGTCTCCGAGTCCAGCTCTGCTGCACTACATTGTAGATCTGGAATGTAAAACAGGGGATCGTAACCGAAGCCATTCTCGCCTCTCGCTTCAAACAGAATCCTGCCTTCCCAGCTACCTTGAAAAATCTGTGGCATAGGGTCCAGTGCATGACGCATGGCTACAATAACACAACGAAACCGCGCAGTCCGGCGGGCCTCGTCTACATTCTCAAGTTGCTTGAGCAGGTAGCCATTGTTGTCCAGATCAGTAGCGCTGGCTCCAGAATAGCGACTAGAGTAGATTCCGGGTGCCCCTTTCAGGGCATCTACTTCCAGCCCGGAGTCATCGGCGATGCTGGGTAGACCGGTAGCGCGTGCGGCATTTCGTGCCTTGAGTATGGCATTTTCGACGAAGCTCAAGCCAGTCTCCTCCGCCTCTTCCACATTCAGGCTGGCCTGTGACACCAGTTCTATCTCCGCCTGGGCCAGCACATGCTGAAATTCTTTGATTTTGCCCTGATTGCCGCTAGCCAGAACAATGCGCGTTTTAGACATTCTCTTCTAAAGCCTTTTTTTGCTTTTCGATGAGCTGTTGTATGCCCTTGCGGCCCAAGCTGATCATGGCGGCCAGTTGCTCGTCGCTGAAGGCATCTTGCTCTGCAGTACCCTGGATTTCGATAAAATGACCGGCACCGTTCATCACCAGGTTCATATCCGTTTCGGCTGACGAGTCTTCTGGGTAATCCAGGTCCAAAACGGGTGTGCCTTTGTAGATTCCAACCGAAACAGAGGCGACCTGGTCTTTAATGATTCCACTGCTGTAGGGATCTTTGTTGCCGCTGATGGACTTAATTGCATCGACCAGGGCGACATACCCACCGGTAATTGACGCGGTTCGTGTTCCGCCATCAGCCTGTATCACGTCACAGTCTACGGTGATCGCTTTCTCGCCTAGTTTACCAAGGTCAACTACGGCTCTAAGTGAGCGACCGATAAGGCGCTGTATCTCCATCGTGCGCCCACCCTGGCCGCCACGAGCGGCTTCTCTACCCATGCGCTCGCCGGTGGAGCGAGGAAGCATACCGTATTCAGCTGTTACCCAACCCTGACTCGTGCCTTTGAGCCATCTTGGGATGCGGTCTTCCACGCTGGCAGTGCAGATTACCTTGGTATCTCCAAACTCAACGAGTACCGAGCCTTCGGCGTGCTTGGTATATCGTCGGGTAATGGTGATTTCGCGGAGTTGATCGGCCGCTCTGCCGCTTGGACGCATGATGGGCTCCTGTGATTATGCTGGAAGGAGCTGAGATTATACGCGTCTTTAGCGCCGCAATGCAGCCGCAAATTCGTCTACGGTCTGGGGTCGTTTTGTAGGGACCATTTCCATCGCCCAATCGATAGCTTTGAGGAGTTTTTCGGAATAGCCATCTTTGAACTCCTCTGTAGCGGGTTTCATCATCTCCGGGTCCCGGCGCCTATCTTTGGCTGCGGGCGGGGGCTTTCCTGTGATGCATGTACGCATGGTGGCACCTATGGCATAGACATCGGTCCAGGGCCCAAGATTGCCAGTTTTGAGGGATTGTTCGGGCGGAGAAAAGCCATGGGAGACGACAGGGAACGTGCGTGGCTCGGCCAATCTGACTAATTTATGAGCGGCCCCAAAGTCGAGGAGTATAGGTTGCAGGTCTTCCCTGATAAAAATGTTTCCGGGTTTGATGTCCAGGTGTAGCAGGCCCAACTGGTGGACCTCCCGTAGACTGCTAAGCACAGGAAGGAAAATTTTCATAAGCTGGTCTTCGGGCATTTTTCCTTTTGTTTTCTTAATGTATTGATAAAGGCTGTCTCCTTTTTCATATCCCATTGCCGTATAGATGGTGCCATTGGCACTAAAAAAACCCACAATATTGACTATATTGGGGTGATTGAAGTTGGCGAGTATACTGGCTTCCTGAAAGAAGAGCTTGCGTCCCATATTGAATAATTTGGCGCATTTGTCATCATCTTTGGGGATTATGTGCTTGTTTTCGGCTCTTTTAGCGAGTTTTGCAGGAAAAAACTCCTTGATTACAACCTCGTCATTGGTCTTGGTGTCTTTGGCCAGATAAACCACACTAAATCCACCACCCCCTAAAACTTTGATTAGCTCGAATCGATCGAGCATGGTGTGGGGCTGCAGGCTATCTACTTCCTTTGGCATTGAAATCTTCGATTAGTATGTGAATTTAGGTCAGGGTTGTGTTAAACATCACTCTTTAAACCATATCGCCTTAAGTTGCTTAGAACTTGATTAGGAACTCAGGGTTTTTTCAGTGTGGTTCTTATTTGATCGCTAGTTCGCCTAAGCCAAACCAGGAGAGATTTGATGCTTCGAAGTATGACCGCGTTTGCCCGTGTCGATTTGCGTACCGACTATGGCGAATTGAGCTGGGAGCTGCGCTCGGTTAATCACCGCTATCTCGAAACTTTTATCCGAATATCTGACGATCTTCGTTCATTGGAATCAGATATAAGAGCAGTATCTGCCAGTAAGCTGGATAGAGGTAAGTTGGAATGCAATTTTAGTTTCAAAGCCACCGCTGACAATGCAGATCAATTTACATTGAACGAGTCCTTAGCACGAAATGTCTCCCGTCTTTGCCATGATGTCTCGGCTTTACTCTCCAACCCCGGGAGAGTGGCACCTTTGGATATTCTCAAATGGCCTGGAATTATCGAGCCGAAGAGAATTGATTCAGCTCAGCTAAAAAATGACGTGCTCACAGCCCTGGGCCAAGCTCTGGACGAGCTGGTTCAAACTCGAATCCGTGAAGGGGATAAGCTGCGCCAGGCGATTGCCGAAAGATTGGATCAGATTGAGAATGGTGTGGGCGAGGTTAGAAAAAGATTGCCTCAGATATTGGAACAACAACTGACTAGACTCAAAAAGCGATTTGAAGAGCTGCAAGTGCAAGTCGACAACGATCGTTTAGAACAAGAGATGGTTTTTGTAACGCAACGCACCGATGTTGAAGAAGAATTAAAGAGATTGGAAACACATATCAGTGAAGTTCGACGAATAATCAATGCAAAAGAATATTCTGCTGTGGGCAGGCGTCTGGATTTTCTTATGCAGGAAATGAATCGTGAGGCCAATACGCTTTGTTCCAAATCCTTAGACACAGAAACCACGCGTGTGGGTGTGGACATGAAGGTGTTCATCGAGCAGATGCGCGAACAGATCCAGAATATCGAGTAGTGATTGCTTGTGATAGAAAATCCAGTATTTTTAGTTTTGGAATTGACCGTGCGTCGTGCTGGTTTTTCCAGGCTCAAGGAATACAAAAAGCAGATTAATGAGACTCTATCCCCATTCAATCCGGAATATGTACTCAATGTCCACGCCTATGAATGGGTGGACGTGACAGAGAACGAGTCGTTGCCTACTGGCTTGCAAATCATTCGTTTTGAAAATGAAGGACTGGCTCAGAGGGCAATTGAGGCCTTGAATAAGGTCAAGGACGAGAAATTAGAAAGAGAGCTGTTTACGAAGAAGCGGTGTTATCTTTCGAGGCATGATTTTCCGGATGAGTTGAGGCGTGAGATATTTTCCGACTAGAGTCTAAATAAATAGAGCAACTGTATCATTTAAATAACGCATGCCTTGTTCGCTGGCCTTTAGTCTGTTGTTCAATATATCATGATGAAGTAATCCCAGTTCACGTCCTCTTTTTAGGCCTGTAGAGATGGAATCGTACGCCAGTCCGGTGCGAGCTTGAAAAAGGGAGAGATTGAATCCTTGTATTAGTCTCAAGGCATTCATCATGAATTCCGAAACGAGCTGATCTTTCTCAATCTCGGTTTCGCCTGCGAGTTTGCTTGCGCCCAGATAGTCTTTCGGATGCTTGTGTTTCCATCGCCTCAAAAATCGCTCACTGGGTACATGCGTTATCTTGCTGTGGGCACCGGCCCCAATTCCAAGATAATCACCAAATTCCCAATAATTTCTATTGTGAAAGCATTCATAATCCTTGTGAGCAAAAGCAGAAACTTCATATCGCCGATATCCATTCTCTGCCAAGCACTCTATGCCTGTGTCATGGCTTTCGTCTATTAGCTCGTCATCGGGTAAGGCGGGGGGAAATTGCGCGAAATAGGTGTTGGCTTCAATGGTTAGCTGATAGTAGGAAATATGTGTCGGATCAAACTCTATTGCTATGCTCAAGTCGGATTTTGCTTGAGCCTTGCTTTGATTGGGTAGACCAAACATCAGATCCAGATTGAAATTTTCAAATCCGGCTTTTTTTGCCGCCTCAATGGCATTCCTTGCGGATTTGCTGTCATGGATTCTGCCCAGAGCTTTGAGATGTTCATCGTTGAAGCTTTGAATTCCTAGGGATAGCCTGTTTATTCCTGCTTCTCGGTAGCCTTTGAATCGTGCTTGATCTACTGTTCCCGGATTCGCTTCCATGGTGATTTCTGCGAAGGGGGAGATTTTAACTCGCGCTCTGATATCGGATAGCAGTTGCGCGATGGCCTCGGGGTTAAACGTGCTGGGTGTGCCGCCACCAATGAAGATGGATTGTATGGGTCTGCCCCATATCAACGGCAGATCGCCTTCCAAATCTTCCATTAAGGCATTCAAATATTTCTTTTCATCCAGTGATGATTTGATTTGGTGCGAATTAAAATCGCAATAGGGACATTTTTGCACACACCAGGGGATGTGGACATAAAGGGTGAGAGGAGGATTGCTATCTAACATCTTTCCAGTATGAAAAAAGCCCCGCGCTTACGCAACGGGGCTTTTTATCCTATCGGGTACGGGCTTACATCATGCCGCCCATGCCACCCATACCGCCCATGCCGCTCATATCAGGAGCGCCGGCTTCATCTTTGGGTCGCTCTGCTACCATCGCTTCAGTAGTGATCATCAGACCTGCTACCGATGCGGCGTTTTGCATAGCAGAACGTGTTACCTTGGTTGGATCCAGGATACCCATTTGGATCATGTCACCGAATTCTTCGGTAGAGGCATTGAAACCAAAATTGCCAGAACCCTCGGCTACCTTGTTAAGAATCACAGAGGCTTCACCACCACAGTTGTGAACGATTTGGCGTAAAGGCTCTTCCATTGCACGGCGGGCGATGTTGATGCCTACGTCTTGATCGTGGTTGTCACCTTTTAGATCAGCAATAGCTGCGCGTGCACGTATCAATGCAACACCACCACCGGGTACAACACCTTCTTCAACCGCTGCGCGAGTGGCGTGTAGGGCATCTTCAACACGAGCTTTCTTTTCTTTCATTTCGACTTCAGTCGCAGCGCCTACTTTAATGACGGCAACACCGCCCGCAAGCTTGGCTACGCGTTCTTGAAGTTTTTCACGATCGTAGTCCGAAGTGGCTTCTTCGATCTGTGAACGAATTTGCTTAACACGTGCTTCGATTTCGCTACTTTGGCCAGCGCCATCGATGACAGTGGTGTTTTCTTTGGTGATGCTGATCTTCTTAGCAGAACCCAGGTCATCCAAAGTGGTTTTTTCCAGGCTTAAGCCCACTTCCTCAGAAATTACTTGACCGCCAGTAAGTACGGCGATGTCTTGCAGCATTGCTTTGCGGCGATCACCAAAGCCAGGTGCCTTAACGGCAGCAACCTTAACGATTCCGCGAATGCTGTTAACAACCAGTGTTGCCAGCGCTTCACCTTCGACGTCTTCTGCAATGATCAACAGGGGTTTGCCAGACTTGGCAACGCCTTCCAATACGGGAAGTAATTCACGGATATTGGAGATCTTTTTGTCATAAAGAAGAATAAAAGGATCGTCCAATTCAGCGGACATGTTTTGTTGATTGTTGACGAAGTATGGAGACAGGTAGCCGCGATCAAACTGCATGCCTTCCACAACGTCCAGCTCATTTTCCAGACCTGAACCTTCTTCAACTGTGATTACGCCTTCTTTACCCACTTTACCCATTGCTTCGGCAATGATATTGCCAACGTTAGTGTCGGAGTTGGCAGAGATGGTGCCTACTTGAGCGATGGCATTGTCATCGGCGCAAGGTACAGACATTTTCTTTAATTCGGCAACAGCAGCGGTGGTCGCTTTGTCTATGCCGCGTTTCAGATCCATAGGGTTCATGCCGGCAGCAACGGCCTTCAAGCCTTCTGTCAGGATGGATTGGGCAAGCACGGTCGCAGTGGTGGTGCCGTCGCCAGCAACATCAGAAGTTTGAGAGGAAACTTCTTTCACCATTTGCGCGCCCATGTTTTCGAACTTGTCTTCCAGCTCGATTTCTTTTGCTACGGAAACGCCGTCTTTAGTGATGGTAGGAGCGCCGAAGCTTTTCTCCAGAACAACATTGCGACCTTTGGGGCCCAGTGTAACCTTAACGGCATTAGCCAGGATGTTCACGCCTTTGATCATGCGTTGACGTGCGTCATCTCCAAAGCGTACTTCTTTAGCAGACATAATTTATTCCTCCAATTCGAGTATAGGTATTCGTGGCGATGGCTTAGTCGACGATAGCAACCAGATCGTCTTCACGAAGAATTAGGACTTCTTCTCCGTCGATCTTGATTTCGGTGCCAGCGTATTTGCCGAACAGAACTTTGTCGCCAACTTTAACGACCAGGGCTCTGGTGTCGCCATTATCCAGGGGTTTGCCGTGGCCGACGGCAACGACTTCACCGCGTGAGGGTTTCTCGGTGGCCGCGTCGGGGATTACGATTCCGCCTGGAGAGGTTCTTTCCTCTTCCATCCGACGTACTACGACTCGATCATGTAGCGGACGAATATTCATCTGTTTGCTCTCCTTCAAATTAATTAGATGCAAAAATTCATTGGTTCCTGGCACAAACTACCGGGAGTCTGAGCGCCATAAAGGCCTCTCGTCAGATATCGCTATAGGTGCTTGAAACAGCAATTGCCGACGTAGAGGTCTCTACTAGCACTCTTGGTCAGTGAGTGCTAATTATGGGGACGAAAAGTGAATAGTCAAGCTTAGGCTCAATATTTTTGCCGCGGGATTGGAAATTTTTTGGAAATTAACGGGTTCTAGTCTTCTCGGCGAAATTCGCCATCGATAACTGAAGGGCCAGTGTGGTTTGGCGGCTGTTGTGATCTGCCAAATGGGTCTATACCCACATAGCTAACAGTGAATTTGCTAATGATGCTTTTCGCCAGGGAGCGACGTATGCTGGGCACCAGGCAGATAAAGCCTATGGTATCGGTGAAAAAACCGGGGGTGAGGAGTAGAGCGCCACAGACCGCCAGTATCAGGCCTTCCACCAGTTCGATCGCAGGCACCTGGCCTTGCTGAATTGAGCCTTGCACCCTTCTTAACGTCGATAAGCCCTGCTGTCGCAACAAAAAGGCACCAAGTATCGCTGTAAAGATGATCACGCCGATTGTGGGCAAGGCTCCTATCACTGAGCCGACCTGGATCAGGATATAGATCTCGATTATGGGTACTGATATGAATGCCAGAAAGAGTAATTTGAACAAGGTTCTAAGCCATAAAGAGTTAGGAATGCCCCTATCATAGAGGAAATAGTGGAGAGACTAAACCCACACAGGTAGAATTCACTGCCGACAGAGGAGAGAGGATATTTTGGTGGACACGGATGTGAGGGTGGTTTTGGTCACCTGCCCCCCAGGGGGCACGGCACAAAGCATTGCCAAGCTATTGATTGAAAAAGATTTGGCGGCCTGCGTTAACATTTTGCCCAAAGTGACGTCTATATATAAATGGAAAGGTGAAGTGTGTCAGGAAGAAGAGCAGCTCTGTCTTATCAAAACGAGCGCAGCTCGCTGGCCGCAACTTGAAGTGGCTATACGCAAGGCACATCCCTATGAACTTCCCGAAATCATCGCAGTCCCAGTAACTGAGGGCTTGCAGGAGTATCTGGCGTGGGTCAAAGAATCAGTAGTATCTTCCTGAAAAAATTAGCATTATTTCTTGTTTTTGGGCTCGGCCTAACGGCGATTGTTTATGCCCAAGACGACGAACCCTTGATGCCCCAAGAGGCATTCAAGATGAGGGCCTATGCCGAAAACGCGGATACACTGCGCGTAGAGTGGCGCATTGTTGATGGCTACTACCTATATAAAGAGAAGTTCAAATTCAAATCCAATTCATCTGGAATTGAACTAGGAAACCCTAGTTTTCCAAAGGGAAAAGTCAAGGAAGATGAGTTTTTTGGAAAAGTTGAAACCTATCGCAAGAAGGTAGTTGTCGATATCCCTTTAATCCGCGCAGCCAATTCTTCCCCGGTATTGGACCTGGAAGTGACATCTCAGGGTTGTGCGGATATTGGTCTTTGTTACCCGCCTCAGAAGGAAAAGGTTTCCCTTGATCTGCCGCCAGCGGATGAGGCAGGGCTGGGTTTTAGTGGGTTGGTCAAGAAACCTGTCTCTTTGCTTTCCAGTTTAGGCGCAAATAGCGGGCAGAAAGAGTTTCTCCCGCCAGATCAAGCCTTCGCTTTTTCGGCAGAAGTCGTAGATGGTAATACGGTATTGGCCTCATGGAAGATCGCTGAGGGTTACTACCTATATAAAGACAAGTTCCGTTTTTCTGTTCTGAATAAAGATGGCGTCAAAGTAGGTGACCTGGCCTTGCCTGAAGGAAAGTGGAAAAAAGACGATGCCTTCGGACGTGTCCAGGTCTACTACAAGCAGGCAGACATCCCTCTACCTCTGTTTCGAACCAAGCTGGAGAGTACAGAATTAGAATTGCGGGCCAATTTTCAGGGTTGTGCCGATGCCGGTTTTTGTTATCCACCCATGGATAAGACCACGCTGTTGATGCTGCCTGCTGGTGGGCCTGGAACGGGTAAAGTCCCAGAGGGCCTAGTTCAGACAGCGGTCATCAGCGGTACTGGTAGTGCTGTGCCACTGTCTGAACAGGACAGCATTGCCGCGACTTTGGCCAACGCGAGTATTTGGACTACCATTCTCACTTTCTTTGGGTTTGGGCTGCTACTCGCATTTACGCCCTGCGTGTTTCCGATGATACCCATCCTGTCCAGCATTATCGTGGGTCAGGGGAAAGATCTTTCCACATCCAAGGCCTTTACGATGTCTTTGGTTTATGTGTTGGCCATGGCTGTCACTTACACCATAGCAGGCGTTATTGCCGGAGCGGCGGGGGCGAATCTGCAGGCTGCCTTCCAGGATCCATGGATACTCTCAATATTTGCCGCTGTATTTATTGCCCTCGCCTTCTCCATGTTCGGTTTTTATGATCTGCAACTTCCCAATGCCTTACAGAGTAAGCTGACCGAGCTTAGCAACAAGCAAGAAGGGGGAACCCTTTTTGGAGTAGGTATCATGGGTTTTCTGTCGGCCTTAATAGTGGGTCCGTGCGTTGCTGCACCTTTGGCAGGGGCCTTGATTTACATCAGCCAGACAGGTGATGCAGTCCTGGGCGGTGTTGCCCTGTTTGCCTTGTCCTTGGGAATGGGCGCGCCTCTGCTTCTGATTGGGACCTCTGCAGGGAAACTCTTGCCCAAGGCCGGTGTTTGGATGGATGCCATCAAGGCTGTGTTTGGTGTCATGCTCATCGGTGTTGCGATCTGGCTGCTTGAACGAATCATTCCTGGTGAGATTGCGATGGCCCTATGGGCAATCCTGCTGATTGTTTCTGCCATCTATTTGGGGGCGATGGACTCCCTGCATTCCGGTGCCTCGGGTTGGAAGAAGCTCTGGAAAGGGGCCGGATGGGTAATGATGGTCTACGGGATTTTACTTCTGATTGGTGCCTCTGCTGGCAATGTGGACCCTTTGCAACCCTTGAAGGGAGTGTTTGCTAGCTCCAGCGCCGGGACCACGTCCACCGCGCACGCAGTGGAATTCATAAAAGTGAAATCACTGGATGATCTGGACGCGCAAATCAAAAAGGCAAGTGCGCAGAATAAACCTGTGATGTTGGATTTTTATGCCGACTGGTGCGTTTCCTGTAAGGAGATGGAGCGCTACACCTTCTCCAAGGGAAGCGTGCAGCAGGAATTGTCCAACTTTGTGTTATTGCAGGCAGATGTTACGGCCAATGACGAAGCCGACAAGGCCTTGTTGAAGAAATTTGGGTTGATCGGCCCTCCTTCGATGCTATTTTTTGACAGTCAGGGGGCAGAGCAGCGTGCCTTTCGTTTGGTAGGATTTCTAGAGGCCGACAAATTTGAGGCGCATATAAAGCGTTTTCAGCAATCGTAACCATTTAAAGAGCAGAGAGTTTGAGTAAGCCCTTACAGATCACGCTAGGCGTCGTTGCCTTATTGATGACCTTTTTCGCAGGCAGCCAGTTTGCGACATGGATCAAATCCCAGTCCCCACAAAATAAGCAGGCCGTTAAAGAAGCCAATGAGGTAATCAAATTACATAGACCGGCTTTTAGTCTTCCCGATTTAGAAGGGAAGCTCCGTGACGTCAGTGAATGGGACGGGAAGGTGTTGGTCATTAATTTTTGGGCGACTTGGTGCCCTCCTTGTCGACGAGAAATGCCCATGTTTGTGGAGTTTCAGAAGGTGCACGGGGCAAAAGGTTTGCAGTTTGTTGGCATCGCTCTGGATGAGTTAATCAAGGTTGATGATTTTGTAACCGAGGTTGAGGTCAATTACCCTACTCTAATAGCCGGTGATGAGGGCGTTAAAATTTCCACAGCCTATGGAAACCGATTTGGAGCATTACCGTTTACCGTGGTGATAGATCAAGACGGGATTATTAGGGAAACCATCAGGGGGGAAGTGACGCGCAAGCAGTTACGGTCAATTGTTAGGGATTTATTGGCTGGTTAGTGTGCTAACTGTAGCGAATTTGCCACTATTTGTTGTGAAAAGACCAATAACTGGACAAGCTATCTTTTCTAAGGCAAAATCCCCTCAAATTGAATTACCTTGCTAGGATGGCAGTCTACACATTCACATGGCGAACTTTCTTGTATTGAATGGCCCCAACCTGAACCTACTGGGGACCAGAGAACCCTCACACTATGGAACTGAATCGCTTGATCAGATCGAGGCATCGCTTCGTCAACTGGCCAAGCAAGATGGTGCACATCTGGCGTTTGAGCAGTCAAATGCGGAACACCTCATTGTGGATAGGATACACGCCGCAGCCACGGATGGGACAAACTTTATCATCATCAATCCGGCGGCATTTACCCATACCAGTGTTGCAATACGAGATGCTTTGCTGGCAGTAGCCATACCTTTTATTGAAGTGCACCTCTCCAACGTCTACAAGCGGGAGGCGTTCAGGCACAAATCCTATTTTTCAGATGTCGCACTAGGCGTCATCAGCGGTCTTGGATCAGTTGGATACGAGGCGGCGTTTATGGCAGGTTTACGTTATTTAAAAAGCGGGGATAAGTCTTAAAGATGGATATCAGAAAGGTTAAAAAACTGATCGAGTTGTTAGAGGAATCAGGTGTAGCAGAGATTGAGATTCATGAAGGGGAAGAGTCTGTAAGAATCAGCAGGCATGGCACGGCCGTCGCCGCTGCACCTTTTGCAGCCTATGCCCCGCCACCTGTCGCTGCGGCAGCACCTGTGGGAGCAACAGGCGCGTCTTCCGACTCTTCAGACAGCGCACCCGAAATTTCCGGTCACGCGGTTAAGAGCCCTATGGTAGGAACCTTTTATCGGGCCTCTTCACCGGGAGCAAAACCGTTCGTAGAGGTGGGCCAGAGCGTGGCGCTAGGTGAGACCCTTTGTATTGTCGAGGCGATGAAAATACTCAACCAGATCGAGTCTGATAAGGCAGGAGTGGTCAAACAAATTCTGGTGGAAAACGGTGAGCCTGTCGAATACGGCCAAGCATTGTTTGTTATTGGCTAGTCGTTCCAAGTAAATAATTCACGGAAGTCACATGTTAGAAAAAATTGTAATCGCCAATCGTGGAGAGATCGCTCTGCGTGTACTCAGGGCCTGTCGGGAGTTGGATATCAAAACAGTGGCTGTTCATTCCACGGCTGATGCAGAGCTTAAACATGTCCTCTTGGCAGACGAGTCTGTCTGTATCGGTCCGGCCCCCTCTGTCGAAAGCTATCTGAATATACCCGCAATCATCAGCGCAGCAGAGGTGACTGATGCAGTGGGCATTCATCCTGGATACGGATTCCTTTCCGAAAATGCCGATTTTGCTGAACGAGTAGAGAGCAGTGGGTTTACCTTTATCGGGCCCAGGCCAGACACGATACGCTTGATGGGAGACAAGGTGTCTGCCATTGAAGCGATGCGCAAATCCGGGGTCCCCTGTGTGCCTGGGTCGGATGGGCCTCTAGGTGAGGATGGTGATGAAAACATCCGGATTGCCAAAGAAATCGGTTATCCGGTGATCATCAAGGCCGCCGGAGGCGGTGGTGGACGCGGGATGCGCGTCGTGCGCAGCGAGGCAGCGCTACTCAATGCCATATCACTGACCAAGTCTGAAGCCTTGGCCGCCTTCAATAATGATATGGTCTACATGGAAAAATTTCTTGAAAATCCGAGACATATAGAGTTTCAGGTGTTGGCTGACACGCACGGTAACGCGATACACTTGGGTGAGCGCGATTGCTCCATGCAAAGGCGTCATCAGAAAGTAGTGGAAGAGGCGCCGGCACCCGGGATTGATGCGGAAACCCGAGCCAGGATGGGTGAGCGCTGCGCTGAAGCCTGTCGCAAGATTGGTTATCGTGGTGCGGGCACTTTCGAATTTCTCTATGAAAACGGCGAGTTTTATTTTATTGAAATGAATACACGCCTACAGGTTGAACACCCAGTCACGGAAATGATTACGGGAGTTGATCTGGTGAAGCAGCAGATTCTAGTCGCCTCCGGAGAGCCACTGAGCTATAAGCAAGAAGACATCAAGATTAAAGGTCATGCGATGGAGTGTCGGATCAATGCTGAGGACGCCAAGACCTTCATGCCCTCACCCGGCAGGATTACCCAGGTTCATGTGCCAGGTGGGCTCGGTGTACGGGTAGATACACATATATACAATGGCTACATGGTTCCCCCTTACTATGACTCAATGATTGGCAAACTTATTGCCTTTGGAGACAGTAGGTCTATTGCCATAGCCAGAATGCGTAACGCGTTGGACGAAATGGTAATTGAAGGGATAAAGACAAATATCAAGTTGCACCAGGATATCTTTAGAGATGCCGGTTTTATTTCTGGGGGAACAAACATTCACTATTTGGAAAAGAAACTGGGTCTTTAAATTTGTTTCTTACCAAACGTTTTAACGTGAATTGAGAAACCCGTATGGCATGGTTGCAACTCGTATTCGAAGCGCCTTCCGATCTCGCGGAATTACTAAGCGACTCTTTGGAAGGACTTGGAGCCGATGCTGTTACTATGCGGGATGCCGGTGACGAACCTATTTTTGAACAGGAGCTAGGGCAGGCCAAGCTGTGGAGTTCCACTATTATTTCGGGTCTTTTTGAGGACGCCGCTGACACACAGGTCCTGATTTCCAAGCTCGAAGACAAGATTGCGCCTCAGCCCCTCCCACCCTGTGACATCCAGTTTATACCCGATGAAGACTGGGAAAGGGCCTGGCTAAAGGACTTTAAACCCACACGTTTTGGCCGTCGCCTGTGGGTGGTGCCCAGCGTGTTTGACCCGCCGGATACGGGTGCGGTGAATGTGATTCTTGATCCAGGACTGGCCTTCGGAACCGGTACTCACCCTACAACCTCTATGTGCCTTGAATGGCTGGATGGGCATCTCAAAGGGGGGGAGAGTGTGCTGGATTTTGGTTGTGGTTCGGGCATTCTTGCCATTGCTGCGTTGAAGTTGGGGCGCATCACGCCTCGGCTATCGATATTGATCCACAGGCAGTTACAGCCACCAAAGAAAATGCCGATAAAAATCATGTACTAAACTCTATAGAAGTAGGGCTCCCCGGGGCATTGGCAAATAAGCGTTTTGATTTGGTAATCGCGAACATTTTGGCCAACCCCTTAATTGAGCTGGCTAATGTAATTGGTAGCTTTGTTAAGCCGGGTGGGAGTTTAATTTTGTCTGGGATTCTCGATTCCCAGTATGAGCAGGTCATAGCTGCGTA
>JAOUPJ010000292.1 GCA_029879945.1 Gammaproteobacteria bacterium | reverse complement strand
CGCGCCAAACAACCAGTGGCCTCTATCACTTCCAGGCCCTTGTTCATCATGGTCGCCGAATCCACAGAGATTTTCTTGCCCATGCTCCAATTGGGGTGGGCGACCGCCTGCTCCGGTGTCACGCTATGCAGAGCATCCACCGGCGTTTCCCTGAAAGGGCCTCCTGAGGCTGTCAGTAAAATCTTATCTACCCCTATCTCCACAAGGGCTCGACCTTGCTCAGGAGGCATGCTTTGAAAAATTGCATTGTGTTCGGAATCAATGGGCAATAGCAGCGCTTTATTGTCTCGCACTTCCTGCATAAACAGGTCCCCAGACATGACCAGGGCCTCTTTATTGGCAAGCAATATCCGTTTGCCGGAACGTGCGGCGGCCAATGTGGGGCGTAGGCCAGCTCCACCCACTATGGCGGCCATTACGTAATCGGTCTCCGGCAGACTGGCTACTGCCTCCAAGCCTTCCACGCCAGCCAAAACCTGGGTATTCCGAATGCCCGATTCACGCAGTCTTTTTTCCAGTACCAGTGCCAATTCCTGAGTGCCAATGACGGCGTAGTCGGGCTCAAATTCAACACATTGTTCGAATAAACGCTCTAATTGCTTATTTGCACTGAGAGCCACAACACGATATTTATCTCGATGACGACCCACCACATCCAAGGTGCTGACGCCAATTGACCCTGTAGACCCTAAAACGGTGACTCCTATCACGCAACCCGCTCCATAAAACTAATTCCCACCGCAAATACCGGTGCGGCCGCAGTCAAGCTATCGATTCTATCCAATACGCCACCGTGACCCGGCAGCAGAGTACCGCTATCCTTCACGCCAGCCCTGCGCTTAAATAGACTTTCCATCAAATCTCCTTCAATGGAAAACGCCACGGTAAGCAAACTAACCAGCAAAAAGGTAACAATAGATGGCCCTTCCAATGCAAAATAGTGAGAGCCAAAAAACGAGATCAAGGCGCAGGTAGCAAAAGCACCCATGGCCCCTTCCACGCTTTTGCCAGGACTCACATGGGGAGCCAGCTTGCGCCTTCCGTATTTGCGACCTACAAAGTATGCCCCACTGTCTGCGCCCCAGATAAGTATCATGAGATACAAGACCTGAGCAGGACCCGTGCTGAGATTTGAATGCAACACCGTAATGGCCAGCCAAGTGGGGATAAGCAATATGACCCCTATCAAGGCGTTGAGCAGCACTTGTGAATGTTGAATGCCAGTTTCGCCCCGATACTTCGCAATTAGGGTCATACCCGCAATCCACCACCCCACCGAAATGAACAAAGCCGTGTCTACCATTTCGGGGCTTGCAAAGCCTTGTGCGAAATAGACGAGTATCGCGGCCACCACAGCGGCATACGCAATACGCTGTACAGGCTGCTTCCAACCGATCAACGCGGCCCACTCCCAGGCACCGAGTAAGACAAATACAGAAAGAATCGCAGAAAATACAGGATTCGATAACTTGAAGATCCCCGCAACGACCAAGGGGATGAGTATAAGTGCGGTGAGGATGCGGTGTTTAAGCACCGGCAACCTGCTCGACTTGTTCGCCAGTTCGCCCAAATCGGCGCTGGCGTGAACTGAATGAATCGATTGCCTTGGCTAACTCGCTCTCGTCAAAATCAGGCCACAGGGTTTCAGTAAAATAGAGCTCTGTGTAGGCCAATTGCCACAACAGAAAATTACTAATGCGCTGCTCTCCCCCTGTTCGTATGAACAAGTCAGGCTCGGGCAACTCAGAGAGCGACATATACTGATCCAGATCCCCTACGCCCAGACTGTCCATAGAGCGCTGCTCAGACATCACATCTTCCATCATGCGTTTCATGGCCTGCATAATGTCCCAACGGCCGCCGTAATTGGCCGCTATCACCAAGGTAAGACCAGTATTTTCTTGAGTGAAGTCTTCTGCATCCTGAATCAAGGCCTGCAGTTTGGGCTTAAAGGCCTCTCGTCCACCTACAATTTTTAAACGGACATTGTTCTTGTGAAGTTTTTTAACTTCCTGTTTCAGCGCTGTCATGAACAAGTCCATCAACACACCGACTTCCTTTTGCGGGCGTTTCCAGTTTTCGCTACTAAAGGCAAACAGGGTCAGCACTTCCACATTGCGTTTGGCACACTCACTGACAATCTTTCTCACTGACTCCAGGCCAAACCGGTGTCCGGCAAAACGAGGGAGGTTGCGCTTTCTCGCCCACCGCCCGTTGCCATCCATGATAATGGCGACATGCCTGGGTAGTTGCCCCGACAGTACCAAATCCTGAATCTCTGCTTCCTGATAATTGGTCATGTAATCGTTCTATAACACTGAGTGTAGACTAGTCGCTACACACACAGCACTAAATCTCCATTAGTTCCTGCTCTTTGACTTTGAGCAGATCATCCACTTTGGCAACATATTGATCCGTTAACTTCTGTACTCGATCAGCCGCTTTACGTTCGTCGTCTTCGGTGATCTCTTTTTCTTTTTGAAGCTCTTTAAAATCACCCAACACATCGCGTCTGATATTTCGAATGGCTACTTTCGCGCTTTCCCCTTCCGCTCGCACCACTTTGGTGAGATCTCTGCGTCGCTCTTCGGTTAGAGGAGGCAATGGAACACGAATAACATTGCCTGAAGTTGCCGGGTTGAGCCCCAGATCAGACATCATAATGGCCTTTTCTATGGCTTGAATCATATTTTTTTCCCAGGGCGTCACGCTGAGCGTGCGGGCATCAGATACCGCGATATTTGCAGTCTGAGACAAGGGGACATCATTACCATAGTAATTTACGGTGATAGTGTCCAGCAATGAGGTGTGGGCGCGTCCCGTCCTGATTTTGGCCAGTTCCTTCTTGAAAGACTCGATACTCTTTTTCATGCGCGATTCGGCATCGCTCATAATCTCATCAATCACGGTTATTCTCCCTTTTGCACCAAAGTCCCTTCATTTTCGCCCATCACCACCCGTTTCATAGAGCCGGGTTTATTCATATTAAAGACACGAATCGGCATGTTCTGATCACGACACAGGGCGATAGCCGCCGTATCCATAACATTCAACTTACGCTGTATCACATCGTCGTAGGTAAGGTGCGAGTAAAAAGTGGCTTCAGGATTTTTCATCGGGTCATCGGAATAGACGCCATTGACCTTGGTCGCCTTCATAACCAGTTCGGCACCAATCTCGATGCCTCTCAAACTGGCGGCCGAATCTGTCGTGAAAAAGGGGTTTCCTGTTCCGGCAGCAAATATTACTACACGACCCTTTTCCAGATGTCGAATTGCGCGCCTACGGATGTAGTCTTCACAGATCTCATTGATCTTCAGAGCCGACATCACTCGTGCCAAGACACCGACTTTTTCCAAGGCATCCTGCAGGGCCAACGCATTGATAACGGTAGCCAGCATTCCCATCTGGTCACCGGTAACGCGATCCATGCCCGCCTGGGCAAGGCCTGCACCGCGAAAGATATTTCCTCCACCCACGACCATACCGACCTGAATCTGGGCTTCCACCAGTTCCTTTATTTCGTTGGCAATGCGCTTGGCGACTTTGGGATCTATCCCATAATCGCCCTCGCCCATTAATGCCTCACCGCTGAGCTTGAGTAAAATCCTTTTGTAGCTGGTTACAGGCATGCACCCTCCGAGTATTATATGCCTTTGACTTGCGCCATGACTTCGTCGGCGAAGTTTTCTTCCTTCTTCTCGATACCTTCACCCACTTCCATGCGCTGGAAAGCTATCACTCTTGCGCCTTTACTTTTAACAAGCTTCTCAACGCTGGTATCCGGATCTTTTACAAAAGGCTGGCCCATCAAAGTCACTTCATTGATGAACTTTTTGATACGACCTTCCACCATCTTCTCGATGATGTTATCAGGCTTGCCACTTTCTTTGG
Organism: Gammaproteobacteria bacterium; assembly: GCA_029879945.1. GTDB lineage: Bacteria > Pseudomonadota > Gammaproteobacteria > S012-40 > S012-40 > JAOUPJ01. Next base: position 548 of record JAOUPJ010000292.1, on the reverse strand, counting down.
CTTGTGCAGAAAATATTTCTCTCTCTTTATTGATCTCTTCGCTGGAAACCTGATCGGCAGAAACACAAACCGGCTTACTGGCCGCGATGTGCATAGCCAAATCCTTGGCAAGATCTTCATCTCCGCCTTCGAGTTGAATCAAAACACCGATACGAGAACCATGAGAGTAGGTACCCAACACGCCCCCATCATCGCATTCCATAACCGTGGCGCGTCTGACATTAATATTCTCACCCAACTTGGAGATCAGCGCACGGCGTGCTTCATCGACAGTTTGCCCACCCAGGTCCAAACCGTTAATCGACTCAATGTCTGTCGCGCCTGATTCGAGAACCTTGGCCGCGACTTGTTTCGCAAATCCTAGGAAATCATCACCCTTGGCAACGAAGTCGGTCTCGGAATTCACTTCAACAATGACCGCCTTTTTGCCATTTACATCGCTCAGGACCATAACGATGCCGTCAGCAGCAATACGCCCGGCCTTCTTGTCGGCCTTGGCCATACCGGATTTGCGCATCTGTTCGATCGCTGCATCAATATCACCATTG
>JAOUPJ010000291.1 GCA_029879945.1 Gammaproteobacteria bacterium | reverse complement strand
GGTTTCGATATCGAAATCCACGCCGCTACCCAATATGTTCTTACCTAACAAACCCGCAGCACGCGCCTCTTTGACAGCCGCGTCGAATCGCTCATAGGGCTCCCAGAACTCACCACGAATATAGTTGTAACCCATGGTCGCACCGATGGTGTAACCGGCAATAGCCATCCCTTCTACCAATGCGTGTGGATTAAAGCGCAGTATATCGCGGTCTTTAAATGTGCCCGGCTCGCCTTCGTCTGAGTTACAGACGATGTATTTCTGCCCAGGCGCACTGCGGGGCATAAAGCTCCACTTCAAACCAGTCGGGAAACCTGCTCCACCGCGTCCACGCAAGACAGAAGTTTTAACTTCGCTGATAATGTCTTCAGGCGCAGTTTTTTCTTTGAGTATTTTTTTCCACGCCTCATAGCCACCATTGGCCGCATAGACATCCATGGTCCATGACTTATCATGATGTATGGTGTTAAAACAAACCTCGTTGGCCATGCTATCCCTTCTAAAACGTCTTTCGCCTAATCCAGGCTTTCCAGAATTTTATCTATTTTTTCAGGCGTGAGATTCTCGTGATACTCACGTCCAATTTGCATCATGGGTGCGCCAGCACAGGCGCCCAGACACTCCACCTCTTTCAGGCTAAAGCGACCATCGGCGGATACTTCACGCCAGCCATTTACATTAATTTTTTTCTTGAGGTGGGCAACGATTTCGTCGGAGCCACGCAACATGCAAGACACATTAGTGCAAACACAGATTTTGTGCTTGCCCACAGGTTTATGCTCATACATGGAGTAAAAGGTTGCAACCTCATAGACAGAGATGGCCGGAATTCCCAGATACTCAGCAATGGCATCCATTAGGTCTTGTGTTAGGTAACCTTCATTTTGATCCTGCACAATGCGCAACGCAGGCATAGTCGCCGATTGTTTCTTATCAGCGGGATATTTTGCAACCCACTGATCTATTTCTGCCTTGCTGGCAGCTGTTAAGAGATCCAATTTGCTTTCGCTCATTACTGCACTCATTAGCGGTCTATCTCACCAAATACGACATCTTGTGTTCCGATGATGGATACGACATCTGCCAACATATGACCACGCGACATTTCATCGGTCGCATACAAGTGGGCAAAACCAGGTGCCCGTATCTTTAATCGGTACGGCTTATTGGCCCCATCTGAAATCATATACAAACCAAATTCACCCTTGGGATGCTCTACCGCCTGGTAGGCCTCCCCCTCCGGGATACAATAACCTTCGGTAAACAGTTTGAAGTGATGTATCAGCGATTCCATATCGCCTTTCATCTCACTACGCTTAGGCGGTGCAACCTTGTGGTCGTCCACCATAACGGGGCCTGGATTTTTCTTCAACCAGTCAACACACTGTTTTACGATAACATTCGCTTGACGCATTTCTTCAACACGAACGATATATCGATCGTATGTATCGCCATTCACGCCAACTGGAACTTCAAATTTCATTTGGTCGTATACATCGTAAGGCTGTTTCTTTCGCAGATCCCACTCGACACCAGACCCACGTAACATTGCGCCTGTGAAACCAAGCTGTAATGCTCGTTCAGGCGATACCACGCCGATACCCACCGTACGCTGTTTCCAGATACGATTTTCGGTAAGCAGTGTTTCATATTCATCTACATAACGTGGGAACCGATTGGTGAAATCTTCGATGAAATCCAGCAAGGTGCCTTGGCGGTTTTCATTCCACTTATTGACCTCACGCTGGTTATGCCACTTCGATTTTTTATATTGCGCCATGCGTTGTGGCAAGTCTCTGTATACACCACCGGGTCGGAAATAGGTGGCATGTAGACGTGCACCGGAGACTGCTTCGTAGCAATCCAGAATATCTTCTCGTTCACGGAATGAATAAAAGAACATGGTCATGGCACCGATATCCATCGCATGGGCACCGATCCACAACAAGTGATTCAGAATGCGAGTAAGTTCGGCAAACATCACGCGAATGTATTGCGCTCGAATTGGCGCCTCTATACCCAGCATCTTTTCAATCAGCAGTACATAGGCCTGCTCACTACACATCGGTGATACGTAATCCAGTCTGTCCATGTAGCCGATAGACTGGTTAAAGGGTTTGGTCTCGGCCAGCTTTTCGGTACCACGGTGTAGCAAACCGATATGGGGATCAGCACGCTCAACAATCTCGCCATCGAGCTCCAATACCAGCCGTAATACCCCATGCGCAGAGGGATGCTGAGGACCGAAATTGAGTGTGTAATTTCTAATTTCAGCCATTACTTTCTTCCTCTGTTGCCCGCTCCAGATAGCGATTGTCGTCGCGTATCACTTTGGGAACCAGCACGCGCAAATCTATGCTCACAGGCTCATATACAACACGTGTCTTTTCTTCGTCGTAACGCATTTCCACTTCACCCGTCAAAGGAAAATCCTTGCGCAAGGGGTGACCGATAAAACCATAGTCGGTGAGTATGCGACGCAAATCCGGATGCCCTTCAAATATGATCCCGTAGAGATCAAAGGCCTCCCTCTCAAACCAGTCCGCAACCTGCCAGATATCCATAACAGATGCGATCACCGGGAAGTCTTCTGCCACAAACGAGCGTATGCGCACGCGCTCATTCTTAGAATAAGAAATCAGATGGTAAACCACGGCAAAACGTTCTTTTTGCCAGGCGTGACGCGGGTCTTTGCCTTTAACACGACCGCGACTGAACCCACTGGAACTGGCCGATTCAGTGGCCCATTCCGTATCCCCATAAGTGAGGTAGTCTACCCCACACAGGTCTATTAGTTGTTTGAATTCAAACTGCGGCTCATCCCTCAAAGCCAAACAGACTTCACGGATGTTCTCACTGGAAACCTCTATCGTGACTTCATCACCATAGCGTAACTCGCAGCCAGTCAATAGACTTGCAAAACGTTTTTTCAAATTGTCGACTAACGTTTGACTCATATCTAACCTTAATACTACTGACGGGCAATCGTATTCGTTCGTTTTATCTTTTTCTGAAGCTGGATAATACCAAACAATAAGGCTTCAGCCGTGGGTGGACAACCGGGAACGTAAATATCGACAGGAACGATACGGTCACATCCGCGTACAACCGAATAGGAGTAGTGATAGTACCCACCCCCGTTGGCGCAAGAGCCCATGGAGATTACCCATCGTGGTTCTGGCATCTGGTCGTATACCTTGCGTAAAGCCGGTGCCATTTTATTTACCAGTGTCCCTGCCACAATCATCAAATCAGATTGGCGAGGACTAGGACGTGGTACGACACCAAAACGGTCCATATCATAACGAGAGGTGCCTGCATGCATGAATTCCACGGCACAGCAAGCGAGACCAAAAGTCATCGGCCAGATAGAACCAGTACGCGCCCAGTTAATCACTGTGTCGGCTGTGGTGGTGATGACACCTTTATTGAGGATGCCGTCTATTCCCATTCCAGCGCCCCTTTCTTCCACTCATAGATAAATCCGATTACCAGGATCAACAGAAAGATAAACATTCCAATAAACCCGAACCAACCGATCTCGTCCAAGACAATCGCCCAAGGAAACAGAAAGGCGATTTCCAAATCAAAAATAATAAACAGGATGGCCACCAGATAATAACGCACGTCGAACTTCATGCGTGCATCTTCAAAGGCCTCAAATCCGCATTCATAGGGGGAAAGCTTTTCGTCGTCTGGTTTACTGGGACCAGCCAACATAGAAATAATCATGGGTGCTCCGCCAAAAATGGCGCCCATGACAATAAATACCAAAACTGGAAAATAGTTTTCTAACACGCTCCCCCCTCACCAAACTGTGTATGCTTATTTTTTCGCCTTTGTTAGGACAAAGCGACACAACAGTCGTTTTTAAGCGAAGGTGCAGTCTAGGCTAGAGCCTAAATCATGTCAAGCACTGGGTGGGCTGTTGTATACCCATATAATCAATAGGTTACAGAAAGGCTTGAATTGACTATAACGTCACAATGAGAATGGTTATCAAAGTGGTGCCGATGGCCGGACTCGAACCGGCACGGCTTACGCCACTGCCCCCTCAAGACAGCGTGTCTACCAATTCCACCACATCGGCAATTAGAACAATACCTTAGCGCTACTCTGGAGGCGTAGGTGCGGGCGACCCTTCAGATGGCACCACGGGCACATCTTCAGCAACTGGCTCACTGGGAGCCACTGGTGCAACTTGCTCAGTCGGAACAACTTCATCCGTTACACTGGTAACTCTAGCACCCTGCCCTGCAAAATAGGCCAGGACCATACTGGTAATAAAGAACAGAGCGGCCAGGATGGCTGTAGTGCGGGTCAGGAAGTTTCCAGAGCCCCGTGCACCGAATACTGTCTGAGAGGCACCAGCACCAAAGGCCGCCCCCATATCCGCCCCTTTACCTTGCTGCAACAACACCAAACCAACCAGGGCCGCTGCCACCACAACGTGTACGATAAGTAAAATAGTATCCA
>JAOUPJ010000290.1 GCA_029879945.1 Gammaproteobacteria bacterium | reverse complement strand
GGATACGTTCTTCGGTACTGGTAGGTGCCAGGAGGAAAATGGGGTCCAGTCCGTACTTGTCCCACACGGGAAGAATATCGGCGGCCTCTTCGGGTGGCAGATCCACAGCCAGGATTCCGTCCACGCCGGCCTCTTTTGCCGCCTGGGCGAAGGTCTCATAACCCATCACTTCCATAGGATTGAGGTAGCTCATGAAGACTACGGGTGTGTCTTTATCATCTTGGCGAAACTGGCTCACCATCTTGAGCACGTCTCGTAAGGAAACATTGTGCTCCAGGGCCCGCTCACATGCGGCCTGGATGGTGGGGCCATCGGCCATGGGATCAGAAAAAGGGATGCCCAGCTCGATAAGGTCGGCTCCGTTCTCCACCATGGTGTGCATTAGGGGCACAGTGACGTGTGGATTGGGATCACCGGCGGTCACATAGGGGACCAGCACTGTGCGACCCTGTTGTTTACGCTCTGCAAATCGCTGACTGATGCGGCTCATACTTTAATGCCCTCCAGTGCGGCGACGGTGTGGATGTCTTTGTCTCCACGACCGGATAGATTGACCAGGATATTCTTACCGGGGCCCAGTTCCTTGGCCAGCTTAATGGCATGGGCCACGGCATGGCTGGACTCCAGGGCCGGCATGATGCCTTCCAGCTTGGTGAGCATATGAAAGGCTTCCAGCGCCTCGTCGTCGGTGGCGTAGGTATAATTGACGCGGCCCGTGTCATGTAGCCAGGCGTGCTCAGGGCCTACTCCGGCGTAATCCAGGCCGGCGGAAATGGAATGGGTATGCTGGATCTGGCCGTTTTCGTCTTCCAGCACATAGGTTCTAACCCCTTGAAATACCCCATGTTTTCCGGCTACAAAGCGAGCCGCATGTTGGCCCAGCTCAATACCGTGGCCACCGGCCTCCACGCCGTACATGGCGACGGACTTGTCTTCCAAAAAGGGATGAAACAGGCCGATGGCATTGGAGCCACCACCCACACAGGCAACGAGCGCATCGGGCAATCCGCCGATCAGTTCCTGCATCTGTTCTTTGGCCTCACGACCAATGATGGATTGAAAATCTCTGACCATGGCCGGATAAGGATGCGGGCCGCTGACCGTGCCGATGATGTAATAGGTGTTGTCCACATTGGTGACCCAGTCACGCATGGCTTCATTCATGGCGTCTTTGAGGGTCTTGGTGCCCGACTCCACTGCGACTACTGTCGCGCCCAGTAGACGCATACGATAGACATTCAGGGCCTGACGTTTCACGTCTTCCGCACCCATGTAGACCACGCACTCTAAACCAAGCCTGGCGGCAACGGTGGCCGAAGCCACGCCGTGTTGACCGGCACCCGTCTCGGCGATGATGCGTTTTTTACCCATACGCTTGGCCACCAGAGCCTGACCAATGGTGTTGTTCACCTTGTGGGCACCGGTGTGATTCAAGTCTTCACGCTTGAGGAATAGCTGCGCGCCACCCAGGTGCTCGCTCCAACGTTGCGCGTGATAGACCGGCGAAGGCCTACCCACATAGTGTTTCAGATCTGCGTCCAGCTCTTTGAAAAATTCGCTGTCTTGTTTGAGGCTCTCGTAGGCATCATTGAGTTCTTGCAAGGGCGCCATCAGGGTCTCGGCGACAAAGCGTCCGCCATAGATGCCAAAATGCCCATTCTCGTCGGGGTATTGTGTGCTCATTTCCACTCGTCTGCTTAGCTAAATTCTTTGTCTGCTTCACGCACATTGCGCAAAAACGCAGTCATCTTTTGCGGGTCTTTTATGCCCTTGGCCGCCTCGACGCCACTGCTTACGTCCACCGCATAGGGGCGGGTCTGGCGTATGGCTTCGGCCACGTTTTCCGGATTCAGGCCACCGGCCAAAATCACCGGTTTGCCAAAGGACTGGTCCAGGCGTCGCCAATCGAAGGTCTTGCCCTGTCCACCAATCTCACCCACGCCATGACCATCCAGCAAAAAGGCCTTGGCCTGGGTGAACTGCTGGGCATAGGCCACCGGCTCAACTATGCCGCCACCCAGGGGGATAGCCTTGATGTAGTCCGTTCCCATATTGTCACACAAATCAGGCGTTTCTGCGCCATGAAACTGCAGCAGATCCAGGGGGACAGTATCCAGCACCTGTCGGATTTCCTGCTCGGAGGCGTCCATGAACAGGCCCACCTTGGTGACCAGGGGCGGTAGGGCGGCGACGATTTCCGCAACCTGGCTGGCGCTGACACAGCGAGGGCTTTTCGCCACAAAGACAAAGCCCAGGGCGTCCGCCCCCTGCTCTATGGCACAGAGTGCGTCTTCCAGGCGGGTAATTCCGCAGATTTTGACTCGTGTTCGCACCTAAAACACCCCAAATTGGGCCGAAAATGAGGCGTAAGGGTACCAGATGGGAGGGATGTGGGGAAGTGAGGTAATCCGGGCCCTGGCTCATTACCAAGGCCCGGATTTTAAGCGGTTATTCGACGCGGATGACGCCCAGGATGGTTGAAGGTGTTGGGGGATAAAAATGGCCCCAGGTAGGATCAACAACACAACTACCTTGCCACGTTCGACTAAAAGCAATTTGGTAAACTCCAGGCGCACTGGGGGCAGTTAGGGTGGTATTAAAGTTGCCACTGCGGCTACTATTGGCTGGCGTCCCCGCACTGAGCAAACATCTTTGTGCTGTCGGCTCACCGTTTATGCCTATCCACAGTTGCTCTATACAATTACTCTCACAAGCTCCGGAATCCACAAAAATAGCATTCCCTTGCACGCTAACTGTTTCACCCGGCCGATAGACTCGCTCATTCACCTGTACACCTGTTAGCGTTACGTTTGAGTAACGCGTCGATTTATCTAACCCTGTCTCAAACTCCGGCGTATACACTTCCGACAGGCTATAAACCCCGTCCCCTTTATCTCGACCGCCAATGAAATACACCCGGTCTTCCACTTGCGCCACGCTGAATCGATCACGGGTAGTACGCTGCACCCGTCTTTCTGACCAACGACCGCTGGCAATATCGTATTCCTCATTTTCATTACGGGGACCACCACCGTGGCCACCGATTACCAGGATACGTCCGTCCACGACCAGGGCCTCGGCGTGAGTAGCGCGAGCTATACGCATAGGGGGTCCGACTTTCCGGGTATTGGTGGCAGGATCGATAATGTCCATGGTGCGATGGTAGGTGGTATTTACTCCACCCTCGAAGACCGTACCGCCAATCACATAGATCAGCCCGTCGACTATGGCTGCATTAGCACGATGTCGGGGTACTGAAAGGTTCACGATATCGTGGCCCTTATCAAATTTGGAACTCCAGGCCCCTGCGACTGGATCGAGTACCAGAATACTGCTGTAGGTTTGTGTATCGTCACGCCCCCCGATCAGGTAGATCATATTGTTGTAGACGACACCCGTGGTGTTGAGCAAGCCCAGGGGCAAGTCTGGCCCAGCTATCCAGCCCTGCGATAGGTTGTTTAGATCCAGAACCTCCACCGAGGCGATGCTGGATCCATTAGCTAAACCACCTATTACGTAGATCTTGTCACCTAGGGTGATCGCAAAGTGACGGAAACGTGGAGTTGCCAGATCATGGCCCAGATCAGCCCAACTGTCGCTGGCCGGGTCATAGACCACCACAGAGCCTAACAAATTTTTACTCTCATCCTGGCCGCCTATTACATAGACTTTGCCGTTATGAACTACGCTGCGGTGATCGCGTCTGGCCATCGGCAAGTCAGCAATGTCTTGCCAGGGTTCGAGTTTGGGGTTGTAGACATCGACTGCAGAAGTGTTGGTCGAGACAGCGCGTTGCCCACCTATTGCATAAAATTCGTCATCGATTTCCAGACCTGCAAAATAGTTGCGCGGTGTAGGCATGGGCGTGGTGGCCCGCCAACCCAAGTCTGGATTGTTAGGCGAATACATTTCACCGGAAGACCAGATGAGGCTATCACTCGGGGCACCGCCAAAGACATAGACATTGCCATGAAGCGTTTCAGCTTCAGGCTCAAACCTAATGCTGCTCATTACGAGATTGGGATTGCTCACACTGCTGGTAATGCTATGGTCAGACGTGTCCAACACGTCAACCGAGTTAACGAGTGGTGTATTGTAGTACGCTCCCACTACATATATAGAATCACCCACCACGGCGGCATCACTACCATATCGAGCTATGCTTGCCTGTGAAGTGAGATTGCTCCAGGCGGGGAAGTTAGCGGACAGATCAATGGTTTCAAAGCCCGCGACCGGTGAATTGCTATAGCCCGTGCCTATAAATATGGAATCACCAATGACAGCGCTGGAAAAGTGTCTACGGGGTGTAATCAACGTAGGCGCTGCGATCCACTCGGGAGTGCTTGCTGCAGTATTTAAAGTTAGAACGCCGTGGTTAGTTTCTTTAAGCTCATCATATCCAGAGATAGCATAAAGATGATCCCCGTGTGCGACCATCTCATGGGCCCGGCGAGTACCTGGCAACGAAACATAGTTTTGCCACTCCG
>JAOUPJ010000289.1 GCA_029879945.1 Gammaproteobacteria bacterium | reverse complement strand
AATATCCTATATATCCAACAAATTCGCCCGCATCAGTAAATCGAGGAATGCCTGTATCCGCAATCCAGCCATATTCACCATCGGATCGCCTAAGTCTGAACTCCATCTCAAACTGCTCTCTTCGATCAAATGCAGACTGACACAGCAATACACTCTTGTCGATATCGTCAGGATGCACACCCTCTGACCAACCTATCCCTAACTCCTGATCGAGACTACGCCCAGTGTAATTCAGCCATGTTTGATTAAACCAAATCCCTAAATTGTTAACATCAGCCATCCAAATTAAAGCCGGCGCCTTATCGGCCAAATCTCTAAAACGTGATTCGCTTTCTTCCAGGGCATCAATCACCTTTTTGCGTTCAGAAATATCGGCAAAAATAATTCCTACCTGATTTTCAGTCGTTTGAAACACAAATACGTCGAATGAACTGTCAATATTTTCGTCCTTATAGTTCATGTTTTGTATTGTTTGAGAAATCCCTTTATCTTTTGTCTGTCGAATAGTAGTAAGAAAATCCGATTTTCTCAGAGCAGGAAACACATCTGTAATTGGCAAACCGTGTTGACCCTGAAAATCCATTCCAAGAATTTCGCTAGCGGCCTTATTTGAACTCTCTAACACAAACTGATTCCCAGAGTCTACATCGAGCTGCAGAAGACCCACGGGCATGGACTCAATGACCGAATGGAGTAGGCGGTCGGATTCTTTGATTTGACGGGCCTGCCTCTCTGTTTCAAAGACAAGCCTAAACCGAGACACTGAGTTTCGATAAAAACGATTGGCATTAGTTAAAAGAAACAAGACAAAGGTAATGATTGCAAAACCCAAAACGGTGTTTTTATCGTTAGAGAATGAAAAATATCGAACCGTTAGGGGAACCATAACCAGGCCTATATAAACTACAATCATGTATCGTTTAAATGACAAACTGGTAACGGCACCAGCCGAAATACCTCCCAGCACCAAAGTGAGGAATGACTGAGCAATTGGATCGTGCTCTTGAAAAAAGAGAACACCCGAAACACCAAATAGAGCAGCGCTGGCCAAAACACCGACAAAAAATATTTTCTCCCAGGATTTATGCGCTTGTTGAAAAGATTTTCGAAAGCGCAAAAAAAGAAGAAGCCGCAGCGCAGAAACGAGTAACACCGCAGAAAACCACGTAAATAAATGGGTAGAATCGATCGTTTCATATGACAAGACAGTGATTAGCAGGCAGGCAACCAAAGTCCCAAAGAGACCAGCCGGTATGTGCTCATACAGGAATTTAATTTGCTCACGTGACAGATGCTCATCGAGAGAAACTACGGCTTCCCTATCACTTGAACGAACATCTTTGGACGGAGTTGGCATTTAACCTCAAGTTTGAATATCGGCAGCACAGCCGGATTATCCCTATGAATCCAACCGTAACTCGCTAGAAGCCAAACAATATGTCAAATCAGTTTATTATCTTAGATTCAACAACTTGTGAAAAGTATAGGCGAAATAGAGATGGAGTGAAAGACTTTCAAACGTGCGGAAAAATTACTCAAGTACATTTTCAGGATCGAGTTCAAACGGTGAACCAAATTGTGCCGTAATGATTTGCTCATTGATTATCAATCCATCACCATCATGAAGGACAACTACTTTTAAGTCTGTCTCATTTGCAAGTTGCTGTAGTTCCCTCCTATCCTGATTCGAGGTTTCAGATTCCGGATCAAAATGAGGGCTGATATGAAATGGAAGCCTTCCCATTCCTTCAAAATCGGTCAAGCCAATGGTATTTTCGTCAGGGTGACAACTGGGTACCCAGGCCGTATCGATTCGTTTGCTTAGGATAATACTCCCGGCCGATTCTGCGGCAATTAAACCTCCTTCCTCCTCATAGTCTGCCAACACTTTAAAAAGATCAATATCTTTAGCGTAATTTAGAAATTCGAAGGTGTTGCCACCCATAAGAAATATGCCATCTGAGCCCATAATAATTCGCCTCAACCTATGGCGGTCTTTATAGTAACGGGTCCCCAAAACTCTCGCTCGTATTCCGTGGTAGCGGAAACAATCTGCCATATATTTTGCCGCCCCAATTTCATGAGGGCCACAAGGAATAACGGTAAAGACATGCTCCTCTCCCAGATCTGCCCTTAGCACTTCGTCCAGCTCCGGCACCTCTCCGCTGTAAATGTATAGCATCTTTAGAATTCTCTTTATTGTGCTGTATGTAGCATGTCTTACTGACCAAGCTCTACCGATGGCGGGGGTGATTCAAGTATCGTGTTCTCTTTTGTGCTCTCTTTTATTTCTTGTCGCTCAATGGGATTTCCAAATACATCAAAAAATACCTCATTGGATTTTTCCTTTTCTTCTTTTGCCTGTTGTTGTTTAGAGGTACCAAATCCAAAAAGGCCCCGTATTCCTTCTTTGATGGTGTCTGCGACCGTATCATAATTTATTTCAGGCAAAGGCAAGTCCACATTAAATGCGACATCATAGAAGTAGTCTTTCTTAAATTGCTTGCTAAAAAACTCTGCGTAGACATATTCTCCCCATACATAGAGCTGAACTTCAGTAACGGCTTCCTTTTTACCTTGCCTGATCAGATCTATAAAACTGGTGAGAGTGGTATAGAACTTATCAAACTTTACCTCCACCGGAATTACCAGTTCGCTGTTACCTTCAGGAATCAATTCGATTTTAAAACCTGCCCCTTCCGCAATAATCTCTCCCTGATATTTAAACTGATAGTGGGCGTAGAAGGATTCAATATCGTGGTGATTGGGATTGTGGGCGTCGAAGACCAGATCGATCTTCACATTTTCAAGGCCCACGTCTTTCACACGGTATTCTTTGTAGGTTAACTCGGGGACTTGCATGGTTCCATGTTCATACATGCGCATGAAGGTGCAGGCTGTCATACTGCTGGACAACAAAATCAACAAAAACCAGTTTTGAAAAGATTTTTTCATGGGTAGGCACAACTCAACCGTAACTGTTACAAAGTAGCAAAATTATAGCCAGTTACAATAAACTCGTCAGCCCCAGCAATACACTGCCATATTCCATAGAATCAATTAGTTGCCTCACCTTCCGGCTCCGATCCAACTTTTTTTAGCAGGATACCCGGCCCCAGATCCCTTATTGGAATTGGTCTTGACACCCCATCAGCGATGCTATAACTTCTGCGGTCTGCTTCAGGTGTTCCAAGGGTATCCACCCAAGGAATGAAACGGGAAGCCGGTGCGTCCTAGAGACTAGTCCGGCGCTGCCCCCGCAACGGTAAGTGAGGCGGCCGAATCACACAGCCACTGCGTTTTTTACGTGGGAAGGCGATTCTGCCAGGATAATCAATCCCCTCACAAGCCCGGAGACCGGCCTGGTGCATATCCAAAGGTATTGCGGAGGGCGGTACACGGCGACCAGACTCTCAGCTTTATCTGTAGCGTTTCGTTTCCACACCCTCTTTGCAATGTTCTACCAAACAGACTTGTTCGTGTGCGGGTGCGCACGCAGGAGAGGGAAATGAAAAAAGGAATACTAGCAAGCAGCATTTTGCTGGCCATGGGTGTTAGCAGTGTTAACGCCGCGGATGATTTTGATAATGCCATTATTGTTACCGCCACCAGAACCGCTCAAACAGCCGATCAAACACTGGCTTCCGTGAGCGTTGTTACCCGAGAAGATATCGAAAGGACTCAGGCCCAGTCGGTGCAAGAGGTGCTGGGGACGTTGCCTGGAGTAAGTGTTGCCAACAACGGAGGCTCGGGGAAGGTATCTTCTGTTTTCGTTAGAGGCACAGAATCAGATCATCTATTAGTTTTAGTTGACGGAGTTAAAGTTGGTTCGGTGAGTTCCGGCCAGACTGCATTTCAACATATTCCTGTTGAGCATATTGAAAAAATTGAACTTGTTAGGGGCCCTAGATCAGCCGCATATGGATCTGAAGCAATTGGTGGCGTCATACAAATCTTCACCAAAAAGAAGAGCCGTGGATTTACGCCAAGCTTTAGTATGAGCACCGGTAGTTTTGGGACAGAGTCTTCTACTGTAGGTTTTAGTGGTGGAAGTAATAATAGTTGGTACAATTTAAGTGTTAACTCCAAAGAAACTCACGGATTTGACGCTTGCGCGGAAGTTGGCAAAAGCTGCTTATCTTCCGAAGGTGACAAAGATGGGTTCTCTAGCCGATCGGGCACTTTTCGCGCCGGCTACCGATTCAACAATGGATTAGAGATAGATTTCCATTCTCTGCGCTCCGACTCCGAAACGGAGTTCGATCGCACGAGCCCGTTTTTACCTACTGACAACTCCACGTCCAGCCAACGAATTGTTGGTACTAGTGCTAAGCTTTCTTTAGGGGATGCTCTCCAACTTCGTGCTACCTTGGGACAAAGCAGAGATGAATCAGACACCTTCAATGGGGATTCTCGTTACTCCCGATTCAACTCTCAACGCGATAGCGCGTCCTTCCAAGGTGACATTACACTCGGATCGCAGCACATCGCTTCTTTGGGAGTTGACTATAACGAAGACC
>JAOUPJ010000288.1 GCA_029879945.1 Gammaproteobacteria bacterium | reverse complement strand
ACGCACCTTGCGGGCGTTCCCCTTCATGATGGTATTTCCCAGGCTGACCTGGCCATCGCCACCGATCACAACCTGATTGCCACGCCTCACCGAGACGATGGTAGTCCCTCGATACTGTTCCATGGGGTGCGTATCCGTTTGCCTGTATGTGATTAAATAGAAAGACGATTCTACACGATACCGAGTGGGCTTCTCTAGCCGCAGTCGGAAATCTCTGGACAAGCGGGAGGCTTGCCCAGAGAAAACAACGCAACTATTTGATAATATTGATATATATTTAAACTAATTCTGAGGTCGTCAGCTTTTGCTTGAGTAGCGCAGAGCACATGTCTGTCATATAGGCGAGGAAAACCGTGCTCATCCCGGCTCGAAAGCGGTCTTTATCCAGACTGCCCAAGGCGATTAGCCCCATGTTTTCCGCGCCTATCAGCGGAAGCGTGGCCAGGGAGCCGATGGCATCCGCGTCCACACCGAACAAAACACGGAGCTGGTCCCGGTGGTAGCGACCGCAAACGGGTTTGCGTCGCTTGAGTACGGTTTCAAACACGCGCAGACGCTCGTCATTTCGATCAAAAAGTAACACGGCCGAGAGTTCCTCGTCGATCACGTCTTCAAAGAGGGCGATCGCAATCTTATCTACATTAAATTCTTCAGACAGGTGCTGACGCAGCACGGATACAAACATATCCAGGTCTTCCGAGGCCAGAAGATCCAAATAGAGATTGTGTAGTTTGTCGATCAGGCTGTCGTTATCACGCGCCACGGCAACCAGTTCCTTGATTCGTGATTTGAGATACCGGTTCTCGCTACGCAGCACGCTCACCTGACGCTCGATCAGGGACACAGTCCCCAGGCCAGCCTGATGCGGGATATCGAGTTCACTCAATACTTCCGGATGGGATTCGAAAAAACCGGGATGCTCTCTGAGATATTCGGCGACTTTTTCTGCGTTAATCTCAGACGTTTTACCATCTCGATTGGAATTTGAGTGTTGAGTCATTGCTACTCCTGTTTGACGCATCGAACACAGTACTAGTTTAGCCTAAGCAGGGCGAAACCCAAACTTAGGGCTCGATTATAATTTCGCCTTCATAAACGGTCTCTGCGGGCCCCGTCATCATCACCGGTTCGCCCTCACCCCGCCACTGGATTTGCAAATCTCCTCCGGTGAGCGCCAGTGACACCGACGCATCGAAGTGACCCCACAGACGTCCCACCACCATGGCTGCGCAAGCCCCGGTGCCGCAGGCCTGGGTCTCACCCACACCGCGTTCGAAAACGCGCAATCTGCCATGCCCGCGACCCACAACTTGGAGAAAACCCACATTGACGCGATTGGGGAAACGCGGGTGGTTTTCTATGAGGGGGCCGAGACGCGCCACCGGCGCTGTCGCCACATCCTCCACCAGCATGACCGTATGGGGATTGCCCATGGAGACCACGCCTACCGTATAGACCTGACCATCCACCTCTATTTCATAGGACTGGGCCTGCGCTTCGGCCTCAAAGGGGACTTTCTCCGGGGTGAAGACCGGCGCCCCAATGTCCACAGTGACCAGGCCGTCGTCGCTGACTTGCAGGACGATATCGCCGGTATTGGTCTGTACCGCGATTTTGGACTTGGCCGTAAGTCCTTGATTCTGTACGAAGCGCGCAAAACAACGGGCACCATTACCGCACTGCTCCACCTCGCCACCGTCGGCGTTGAATATACGGTAACGAAAATCGATTTCGGGGCGCGTGGCAGGCTCCACCACCAAAAGCTGATCGAAACCGATCCCAAAGTGGCGATCTGCCAGGGATTTTATTTTTTCTTTTTTTAAATCAAACACTTGACTCGTGGCGTCTATCACCATGAAGTCATTACCCAGACCATGCATCTTGGTAAATTTCAAGCATTTAGCATTCGATTTGGCGTTCACCGGGGTGGTTTTCCTTTTTTTGGTGTGTCCGTTCCATTATAATCCGTACGTGATTAATAAATGAGCAAGCCTGTGGACCAAAAACAACTCTTCGACCTCGAACTCATTCGCCGTTATGACAAAGCCGGGCCACGATACACCTCGTACCCCACGGCGGTTCAATTCACATCGGACTTTGGTCCCGATGACTATAAGGCCTGGGCAGAAAAAAGCAACCAACGGGCAGGCAACAAGCCCCTATCACTGTATTTCCATATCCCTTTTTGCGACACGCTGTGTTTTTACTGCGGCTGTAATAAGGTCGTCACCAAGCGTCGTGAGAAGGCCGAGCCCTATTTGCAACGTCTCTATAAAGAGATGGAAATGCAATCTGCTATGTTTGATAGTGATCGCATGGTGGATCAGTTGCACTGGGGCGGCGGCACGCCCACCTTTATCAGTCACGATCAAATGCGCGAACTCATGGCGCAGACGCGTAAGCATTTTAAATTGCATGATGACGACACCGGCGAATACTCCATCGAAATTGATCCACGTGAAGTAACGGAAGAGACCTTCGACGTGTTACGCAGCATTGGCTTCAATCGCATCAGTCTGGGCGTGCAAGACCTCAATCCGGTGGTGCAGAAGGCAGTCAACCGCATTCAACCGGAAGAAGTGACCCAACGGGCCATGGAAAACGTGCGCAAGTTTGGTTTTAAATCCTTGAGTGTGGATTTGATTTATGGTCTGCCCTTTCAAACCATCGATAGTTTTGAAAAAACCCTGGCGCGCATGATAGAGCTGTCACCGGATCGCATGTCTATCTTTAATTATGCGCATCTGCCCGAGATGTTCATGCCACAACGTAGAATACGCGAGGAAGACTTGCCCGTGGCAGCCGATAAACTGCAAATTCTACACAACACCATTGATCAATTGACTGATGCAGGCTATGTGTATATCGGTATGGACCACTTCGCTAAGCCCGACGACGAACTTGCCATCGCCCAGAGAGACGAAACGCTCTATCGCAATTTTCAAGGCTACTCCACACACTCCGATTGCGATCTGATCGGCATGGGTATCACATCTATAGGCATGGTGGGCAATAGCTACAGCCAAAACGTGAAGACGTTGGAAGAGTATTACGAGATCATTGACGCGGGTCAGTTACCTGTCTTTCGCGGTCTGGAACTGAATGAAGACGATATACTCAGACGTGAAGTGATCACTCGTTTGATCTGCCACTTTCATCTGGACAAATCCAAAATTGAAAATGAATTTGGTATTGAGTTCGATAAATACTTCGTAAGCAGTCTGCAACAATTGGAAACCATGGAAAAAGACGGCCTGGTCGAGTTGGGTGACAAGGACATCAAAGTACTCACACCCGGTCGCTTATTAATACGAAATATATGTATGGCCTTTGACTTCTACGCGCAGCAAACAAAAGGGCAGCGATTCTCGAAGGTAATATAGATTATTGAATTCTTTGAGTTGGGCTGCGGCTGTAGGCTGGGCTGAGCCGTGTAGGTTGGCGCTGAGCATCGCGAAGCCCAACGATTCTGGGGTTGATTCAACAATTTTTTCGTCAATAATCCGAACGCTTTTCTGTTAGGCTTCACGAGCTTGTTTGCTAACGCTGAAGCTAAACCTGTGCCTCAAGCACCGATCAACGCACCATGATTCTCCGCTGCGGCGGTATAGAGAAACAGTTCCTCTGTTATCACGCCCTGTTTCACTAGTTCGTTCTTGACGTTTTCACAAACATCGCTTGCCAGAAGGCGTTCATAGCGTATATCAATCACATAGCATTTGATCGTGACTCGCGTTAGAAAAGCCCGATCGTATCTATCCTCCACTAACACGATAATATTTTTTTTCAAATAAACAAAAGGGGATGCCGCAGCTGCCTCCCAGGCCAGATCTTTCAGCATCTGCACGTCGAGATACGCAGGCACCTGAAAACTAACCACCACCATTTCGTCCAGATTTCCATTATTAGCATTGGAGATCGCCTGGGTCCAAACAAAGGAATTGGGGAAACTGATAATATTATCGTCAAAGGTACGGATACGCGTGGTACGGGAGTCGATCCTTAACACTTCACCATAATGATCACCAATGCGAATCATATCGCCCACCCTGAAGGGTTGATCAAACAAGATCAAAATACCTGAGAGAATATTTTTTACTGTATCCTGAGCTGCCAGACCCATCGCCAAACCCGCTGATGCCAGAATCGCCAAGGCAGTATTCTCGGGTGGATTGATCACATCCACAATAAAAACATAAAAAGCGACCGACCAAACAATTAAACGCACCAGCGGAAATACGCGCGTAATCTGTAGACGATGCCGCGGAAACCGTCTACTGATGGCAGCGAACAGGTACTCGAATACGCGCACTACTACCCAGGCGGCAAAAAATATCAAGGCACCTGCGACAAGCACATTAAATGATATAAGGTCTGCCAGATTTTTTATTGTATTTTGATCCATACATTCCCCTTAGTAGAGCAGATGCTGCACCTGTAGATAAGACACCACAGGATGATAAAAAATGGGATTAATTACATAAGATGTCGGTAGTTGATTACGACCAAAACGAGTGGGTTCCAAAAG
>JAOUPJ010000057.1 GCA_029879945.1 Gammaproteobacteria bacterium | reverse complement strand
TGGCCAGCAAGGGATATCTAGTCACCTTTGGCATCGTTCCTACGCATGCCGAAACAGGTTACGGCTATATCAAAAAGGGAGATGCGCTTTCGGATCACTCCAGCAAAATCGACGCCTTTGTAGAGAAGCCTGACTTGGCTACCGCAACGCACTACCTCAAGAGTGGAGATTATTTCTGGAACAGTGGCATCTTTCTGTTTAGCGCCAAAACCTGGCTGGAGGCGATGGACAGGTTCAGACCGGACATCAACACTGCAGTCCGGAATGCGTATGAAAAAGGCAAACAAGACTATGACTTTTTCAGAGTTCAGAAAAAGGACTTTATGGACTGTCCCAGCGAATCCATCGATTACGCCGTAATGGAAAAGGTGACCGAAACCGGTGCCCCGAAAAGCACGTTACAGGCAGCAGTAATACCATTAGATGCTGGCTGGTCAGACGTAGGTTCCTGGCAAAGTCTGTGGGACGTGGGTAACAAGGACGCTGCAGGCAACTTGATCAAGGGGGACGTATTACTCCACGACACCAAAAACTCCATGATATTTGCTGAGAATCGCGTAGTCGCCGGAATCGGTATTGAACATCTGATCGTAATAGAAACCGCCGATGCGGTCCTTGTTGCCGATAAAAGCGCGTCACAAGAGGTCAAAACAATCGTCAATCAGCTAAAAAGCGCAGGTCGATCAGAGGCCTTGATGCACAGACGCGTATTCCGCCCTTGGGGCTCCTACGAAGGAATTGGATTGGGCGAGCGTTATCAAGTCAAGCGCATTACCGTTAATCCGGGTGCTGCCTTGTCATTGCAGATGCATCATCACCGTGCCGAACATTGGATTGTGGTGAAAGGCACTGCACAAGTCACCCGTGGCGAAAAAACCTTTCTCCTGTCTGAAAACGAGTCCACCTATATTCCCATCGGCGAGAAACACAGATTGGAGAATCCGGGCGCAATCCCGCTGGAAATCGTGGAAGTGCAGTCCGGGGGTTACCTGGGTGAAGACGATATCGTCCGTTTTGAAGACCAATATGGCCGGGACAGCAGTTCCTAATCTACCGTACTGGAGCCACTTTTATTGTTTTTCAGGACTCTATCCGGAACAAGTCCGGCAATTCTCACGCAATTCGATAAAATCGCTAGGTTTTTTTACTCAAACTTAGGTAAAATTGCGCCTTTCTTGCGCGGCCGTTTTGGGGCACGAACGTTTACGCAAGGCCTACATTAACTAACTGAAAATCCTGGCATTTTTGTGATAGATCAATCTCATATACGTAATTTTTCCATTATTGCACACATAGATCACGGCAAGTCCACTCTGGCAGACCGCTTTATTGAGCTGTGCGGTGCCCTTACACAAAGAGAAATGGCAGAACAAGTTCTGGATTCCATGGATATCGAGCGTGAGCGCGGCATCACCATCAAGGCGCAGAGCGTTACCTTAAGTCACAAGACTAAGGATGGCCAAATCTATCAGCTCAACTTCATCGATACCCCCGGGCACGTGGATTTTTCCTATGAAGTATCCCGTTCATTGGCTGCCTGTGAAGGGGCCTTGCTGGTGGTGGACGCATCCCAAGGCGTCGAGGCCCAAAGCGTGGCCAATTGCTACACGGCCATAGAGCAGGGGCTGGAAGTTTTACCGGTTTTAAACAAGATCGATTTGCCCGCAGCAGATCCCGAAAAAGTGGTGCATGAAATCGAAGAGATCATCGGCATCGAGGCAAAAGACGCCCTACCGGTGAGCGCAAAGACTGGTCAAGGCGTCCGGGAGCTCCTGGATCAGTTGGTAGACAGAATTCCTGCCCCCACAGGGAATCGTGAAGCACCCTTAAAAGCGCTCATTATTGATTCCTGGTTTGACAATTATCTAGGTGTGGTTTCACTGGTTCGCATAGTCGACGGTAAACTGATCCCTAAAAAGAAGATGCGGGTCATGTCCTCCGGTAGAGATTACCAAGTGGAGAAAGTTGGGGTATTCAACCCCAAGCGCGTGGAAACAGAGTCTTTATCAGCAGGTGAAGTGGGATATGTTATCTCGGGGGTAAAAGAAGTGGATGGGGTTCCCGTTGGCGACACCCTTACCAACGCAGAATTTCCTGCAACTGAGCCTCTGCCGGGTTTCAAACCCGTGCAACCCCGTGTGTTTGCCGGTCTGTTTCCTGTTACTGCTGAAGACTATGAAGACTTGCGTGAAGCATTGTCCAAATTGCGACTCAACGATGCGGCCCTGTTTTATGAACCCGAGAATTCCCAGGCACTGGGTCTAGGTTTCCGTTGTGGTTTCCTGGGGACATTGCACATGGAAATCATTCAGGAAAGACTGGAGCGTGAGTACGATCTGAATCTGGTGACCACGGCCCCAACCGTAATCTACGAATTACTGACCAAGGGCAATGAAGTTATCCAAATCGATAACCCCGCCGAACTACCGGAACCCAATAAGATCCAGGAGACTCGTGAACCCATTATCACTGCCAATATACTCGCTCCTCAGGACTATGTAGGTAATGTCATCACCCTGTGCACAGAAAAAAGGGGGGCGCAAAAAAATATCCAATATCTTGGATCACAGGTCTCTATTACCTATGAGTTACCCCTGGCCGAGGTGGTGCTGGATTTTTTTGACCGTCTAAAATCGGTCAGTCGCGGTTACGCCTCCATGGACTACCAGTTTACTCGCTTCCAGGCGGCAGATCTGGTAAAACTGGACATACTAATCAATGGTGAACGGGTAGATGCGCTTTCCATGATTGTCCACCGAGACCAGGCCTTCTATCGTGGTAAAGAACTGGCTGAAAAGATGAAAGAAATCATACCCAGGCAGATGTTTGAAGTGGCAATCCAGGCGGCGATTGGATCCCACATCGTTGCCCGTTCAACGGTCAAAGCACTGCGAAAAAATGTTACCGCAAAATGTTACGGTGGAGATGCCACACGAAAGCGCAAACTGCTGGAAAAGCAGAAAGAAGGTAAAAAACGCATGAAACAGGTGGGCCGAGTGGAAATCCCCCAAGAGGCCTTTCTTGCAGTACTCAAAGTCGGAAAAAAATAGGAAGAAAAAATGGATTTTGCCACCATAATGGTCATCGCAATTCTCGTAACAGGCGTGATCTGGTTGATCGATATCAAACAATGGAAGCCCAAACGAGAAGCTGAGGTAGCAAAACTCAAGCGTGCAGGGGCAGCCGAGGATGCTATCGAGAACGCAGGCAAAGAACCGATACTGGTGGAATACTCTCGATCTTTCTTTCCGATCATACTCGCAGTCTTGGTCTTACGCTCCTTTCTTGTAGAGCCCTTTAGAATCCCCTCCGGCTCCATGATGCCCACTCTGGTGGTTGGCGATTTTATCTTGGTAAACAAATTCACCTATGGTTTGAAACTACCTGTAATCAACACAAAATTTCTCGATATGGGAAAGCCTCAACGTGGTGATATTGTCGTGTTCCGTTTTCCCAAAGACCCCAGCATTGATTACATAAAACGAGTGATTGGCCTGCCTGGCGATAAAATTCGTTATCAGGGCAAAACTATTTTTGTGAACGGCAAGGAAGTTCCCGCGACCAGCAAAGGCCAATACACCAGTCTAAACACCGGCATGGTGATTCCAGGCCTGGAGCAACGAGAAGAAGTATTGGGAGACGTGGTTCACGATATACTGGTCCAGCATGGTGCTCCATCTAAATCGGGAGAACTCATCGTGCCTGATGGCCATTACTTTGTGATGGGCGACAACCGCGACAACAGTAATGACAGCCGCTTCTGGGGAACTGTGCCGGAAGAAAATCTGGTAGGAAGGGCGTTTTTTATCTGGATGAATCTGGATTTTGATGATTTTGATATGAAATGGGATCGTATCGGGACTTCTTTAAAATAATTGCACGTAAGGCAAACTGGAGACTAAATTCGAACAAAACGATTTATGTACAGGCATGTAAATAGTAATGCCAAACAGAATTTGTTGAGCTCGTCATGCTTATGGAAGAAAAATTACAACAAAAACTTGGTTATGTCTTTGTAGATGATGCCAAGCTAAGAGAATCCTTAACGCATCGCAGTGCGGGCGGGAAACACAATGAGCGTCTCGAGTTCTTGGGTGACAGTATACTCAATTTCGTCATTGCACATATGTTGTTTGAGAAATTTCCCAAGGCAAGGGAAGGGGAGTTGAGCCGTCTCCGAGCTAGCCTGGTAAAGAAAGAGACACTCGCCGAAATCGGTCGTAACCTCAAATTAGGTGACTTCATCTATCTCGGCCCTGGCGAACTCAAGAGTGGGGGCTTCAGGCGAGATTCGATTTTGGCCGATACAGTGGAAGCCATTATGGGTGCCACCTATCTGGATGGTGGCTTTGAAGCCTGCAAAACGTTAATACTTGGTCTTTATGAACATCGCCTAAACCAGATTACCATTGACCGGAATCTCAAAGACCCCAAAAGTGCTCTCCAGGAATATCTGCAATCTCGACACCTGCCATTGCCCGTCTATCATGTCATGTCTATTTCCGGCGAACCGCACCAGCAGACCTTTGAAGTCTCATGCGAGGTGGAGGGTCTTTCTGCACCGTGTTCCGGACAGGGGACCAGCCGAAGAAGGGCAGAACAAGCCGCCGCGCAAGGTGCCTTGAATAAACTTAAAGACCAGCATCATGACAAATAAACGCTGTGGGTTCATCAGCCTCACAGGCAGACCCAATGTAGGGAAGTCCACCCTGCTAAACCAGATTCTGGGTCAGAAACTGGCCATCACTTCACCGAAGCCGCAGACTACGCGCCATCGTATCCTGGGCATCAAAACCAAGGACAACACCCAGTTCTTGTATGTTGATACACCAGGCATACACGGCGGCTCAAAAAACGCCATGAACAAGATGATGAATCGCACCGCCAGCCGAGCAGTGGCCGATGTAGACATCGTGATTTTTGTGGTGGACGCCACGCGTTGGTCGCAGGAAGACCAGATGGTCGTAGACAAGATCTGCCATGACGAATTCCCGGTGATTATCGCCCTTAACAAAGTCGATAAAATTGATAAAAAAGATGAACTTCTGGCAATTATCTCGAAACTACATGAGAAGTTACCTAAGGCCGAAATCATACCCCTGTCGGCAAAAAATGGCGAGGGGGTGGAGCATCTTGAAGCCGTTGTAAAAGAAAATCTTCCAGAGTCTGATTTCTTCTTTCCCGAAGAGTGGGTGACTGATCGTAGCGACAAATTTCTCACCTCCGAACTCATTCGCGAAAAACTCATGCGCAGCCTGGAGAAAGAGCTCCCCTACCATCTCACCGTGGAAATCGAGCAGTTCAAAACGGAAAAGAAGGTACTGCATATCGGGGCCATCATTTGGGTAGAAAGGGATAGCCAAAAGGCCATCGTTATTGGCAAAAAGGGTGAGAACCTCAAAAAGATTGGCAGTCAGGCCCGAACGGATCTGGAGCGCATGTTCAATCAAAAAATCTTTCTCCAACTCTGGGTCAAGGTGAAAAGCGGCTGGTCAGATGACCTGCGTGCCCTGGTCAAACTGGGAATTAAAGAAGACGAATAGATGCGTGTGGAACTGAGCCCCGCTTACCTGATTCACCAACGACCCTACCGCGATACCAGTCTACTTATTGAATTTCTCACCCGAGACCACGGCCGTATTGGTGCCATTGCCAAGGGCGTTAGGGGTAGAAAAAACAATCTTGCCGCCGTTTTGCAACCGTTTAACGCATTACTAATCTCCTGGTCTGGGAAAAACGAACTCGTCACATTATCACAAGCAGAGCTACAACGACCGTCTGCCACGCTTGCCGGTATTACGTACCTGAGCGGACTCTACGCAAACGAACTGCTTTACAAACTCCTGCATCGGGGCGAAACCTTTCCGGAAACCTTTCATGCCTATGAAAGACTGTTAAGCACACTCACCCGGGAAAATGAGATTGCGGAAAATCTTCGCTATTTCGAGATGGACTTGCTAAGAGACCTGGGATACGAACTACTACTCACGCAAGAAGGGCATAGCGAGGACCCGGTGGACCCCGAGGCCTGGTATCGCTATGTACCCGACACTGGGCCACTCAGGGTAAGCAGCCGCTTTGAAAAAGGAGTGATTGTTCAGGGCAGCAGTCTTCTTGCGCTGTCTCGTAAACAGTTGCCCGATAAACAATCTCGAATAGAAGCCCGAAAGGTAACGAAACTTGCCTTAAACGAGATCTTGGGCAATAAGCCACTCGCAAGTCAGGAATTGTTAAAAAAATGGTTCAATTTCGGAAATGAAAAGAGCCGAAGCAACACAGTGAATGAATCGAACTAACTGAAAAGTTCCGTTTCGGATTTCAAACCAGCAAACTGAAACAGTAAAACTGCGACAGCCCGTCTCTTTTTAACGACCCTTGTGAAACAACTTCCACTCAAAACGGAATGCGTCGCGCGAATGTGATCAACATCTCACCAACGGACCGAATATTGCTATCTCACCGTTTTGTTCAGCGGGGGTTCAGGTGTATCATACTAAATATCTGATAAGCGCAAATATTTTGTAAATCTGAAGTGCTATTATTGTTTAGACTTGCGCGAGCACAAATTTTCCTCACATAACTAGGAGAGGGCCATTATGAGAGTTGCACATTATACCAAAATTGCTTCAGTACTCATTGCTGCCGCATTATTTGTTGGTTGCACCAGTAAAACTGTGGTCGAGAGCGACCTGGGAATTGAAGACGCTCCTGACTGGGTGAATGAAGGGACCAATGTATTAAAGGATAGAGGCGGACGCCTGTTTCACGGTGTCGGTTCCGCACCCAATGTGGGTGATCAATCTTTACAAGTCTCCACTGCAGATGACCGAGCCCGATCCGAGGTGGCCAAAATTCTCAGTTCCTATATGGACGTGGCCAGCAAAGACTATATTGCATCTTCGACCAGTGCTGGCGACACCAGTGTAGAGGCCTCCATCACACGAAACATCAAGAACGTCACCAAAATCAATATGACAGGCGTTAAGATCATCGGTCGATGGAAAGACAAAAAGGCCAACACAGTCTATTCACTGGCCGAATTGGATATGAAATATGTCCAAAACAATATGGGTAAGATTGAAAATATGCATCCTGGATTCAAGGACCATATACAGAATAGTGGTGACAAAGTGTTCGACAGCATGCTAAAGGGGGTAAACTAAAATGAATTTTCGACTCGCACCCGCTAAGAAACTCGTCTTAGTGGTTCTTGCTCTGGGGCTGGTTGCTTGCGGTACCGAGGTCAAGCGCATGGAAGTGAACGAGACCATGGACTTGAGTGGTAACTGGAATGATACCGACTCACGCCTGGTTTCAAAAGAGATGATCTCCGATGTACTGTCACGCCCCTGGGTCTCTCAATTTGAGAACAAGAACAGACGTCCCCCTTCTGTCATCGTAGGAACCATTCGTAATAAGAGCCACGAACACATCAATGTCACAACCTTTATTAGTGACATGGAGCGAGAACTGATCAATTCAGGCACCATCGAATTCGTGGCGTCGAAGAATGAGCGCGAAGAAATTCGTGAGGAACGCGCAGATATGGATATCAACGCCTCCGAAGACACGCGCAAAGCCGCCGGACAGGAACAGGGTGCGGATTATATGTTGAAGGGCACTATCAGCACGATCATCGATGCAGAAGGCAAAGAACAGGTTCGCTACTACCAAATCGACCTCACACTTATCAGCCTGGTTGATAACCGCAAGGTCTGGGTCGGACAGAAAAAGATCAAGAAGTTTATTAAAAAGGGCAGCGTGCGAGGATAGGCACAAGCAGGCTTAGATATGGTTTTTTCTTCTGAAAGTCGCTTACTAAGATACAGGGTGCCACAACTTGGCATCCTGTATCTTCTGTTTTTAATCCTCTCCGGCTGCGCCACCTATTCACAGGGATTCAAAGAGGTCGAGGTCAAGATGCGGGACGCCAAGTATAGCGAGGCACTCACCTTGCTGGAAAAGCAGATGGATAGTGACCGTGACCGCGTACTGTTCCTGATGAATCGTGGCATGATCATGCGCATGATGGGAGATTATGAGGCCAGTAACCAGTCGCTGGAGGAAGCGAAAAAAATCAGCGTACAACTGGAAGCGGTGAGCGTCAGTGAACAGGCGGGGGCACTGACGATCAATGATTCCATGCGGGCCTATGTGGGAGACTCCTATGAGCTTATGTACCTACATATCTATAAGGCGCTGAACTATATAGATTTAAAAGACTTTGATAGCGCTCGCATCGAAATGCTTCAATTAGATGTCCGCCTCAAGGAACTGAAAGACGAAGATGTCAATGACAATGCCTTTGCCCGCTATCTGTCCGGTATGGTTTATGAGGCCTTGGATGAACAAGACAATGCCATGATCTCCTACCGACACGCGTATGAGGTTTATAAGAAAAAAGAAAAATACACCACCACCCTGCCAGTGATTCTAAAGCGCGACTTGTTGCGCATGTCCAAGAAACTAGGCTTTAACAATGAATATGAGAAGTACAAAAATGAGTTCGGGGACGGCCTGGCAAACGCCACTTCCTCGCGAAGCAAAGATGAGGGTGAACTCGTCGTTTTGATTCATGGTGGAATGGTTCCAGTTAAACAGGAAGAATCTCTCAACACCCAATCCCCTCAGGGTATTCTGGTGCGTATCGCACTACCTTATTACAATCCACGTCTGCGAGCCCTGAATAAGGTAAAAGCCGATGTGGACGGCGGCAGCTACACAGGTGAAAAAATTACTGATCTGCAAAAGGTAGCCATGTATACCCTACAGAAAGACATGGGCGGCATTACTGCTCGCGCCATCGCCAGAGCAGTAATAAAATATAACTCCAGCAAGAAAGTTGGCAAGCAAAACGAGCTTGCGGGTCTGGCACTGAATATTACTAACTTTGTCAACGAACGAGCAGATACCCGCAGTTGGAGCACACTGCCACAAGATATCTATCTCATGCGCATCCCTCTGAAAGAGGGGGTATACGATGTGGATCTGTTGATCAACGATGACAGAAACACAAAACAGACCTTGCTCAACACGCCCATCGAAAGAAAACAATTGACCTTTAAATCCATGCATTGGGTAGGCCCCATAGAACTGACCAAACCCAAAGACAAAAACAGCCGTAACCGAAATAGGTGATCGATATGATAAACACTACTCGTTTCAGCATTCTTTCAGCCAGTATAATGATCGCGTCTCTTTTGCTGAGCGCCTGCGGAAGCTCTCCTAAAAAAGAAACGCAACCGGATTGGGTGGACGGCGTCAGTAAGAAATATCCTCAAGGTTTCTATCTCACAGGACGCGGCGAAGGAAGCTCCCAAGCAGCTGCAAAAAATCAGGCCCGGGCAGATCTCACCAAATCCATCGAAGTCAAAGTGGATGCCAAGAGTCAGGATTTGCAAGAATTCAGTCGTTCGGGTTCCGACACCCGAGCCTCTCTAAAAATCGTACGTGATGTGCAAACCGAGTCTTCGCTCACTGTTAAAGGAATTGAAATATCTGAAACCTGGAAGAACCCTGAAACAGGTCAGTACTATGCATTGGCTACCTTACACAGGCAGCCTGCCATGGAACGTTTGAGCGACGAGATCAAAGACTATGACAACACTACGCTGGCGCTGGTAGGCAAAGCGAAGGACGAGAAAGATCTATTGGCCAAAACGGGCTATATGGCCAAAGCGCTTCAGGCTCAATACAAAAGGGCAGACACTAACCGCATTCTGCAAGTAATAGATCGCACTGGGGAAGGCGTTAAATCCAAGATCAATATTGGAGATATGATCGCCACGTTGAACGAGTCAGCCGAGAATGTAAAGATCAAGACAGTGGCTCAGGCAGATGCGTCACTTCAATTGGAGGCCATCCTGGCTGGTGCCATATCAGAAGCGGGCTTCACCAATACGCCAGAGGGTGATTTTGTTCTCGAAGCAGCAGTCCAAAAACACGACCTGGGTCAAAAGAATAACTTTATTTGGGTTCGAGGCGTAGTTGAGGTTCGTCTGAAAGATGCCTCCGGCGGTATACGTGGCACGGAACGCTGGGAACTTAAGGAATCCGCAACAGATCAAGGCAGTGCCGATATGCGTTTCTACAACCAGATAAACAAGAAGCTTAAAAGCGAATTGGGTGGTAAACTTATCGGCTTCGCGGTCAAAGGTTAATCTCTCAACACAGTGTATCAGAACGAAGGGGAGTTGCTGTTTAACTCCCACCGAATTTGTATGGCGCCCATGATGGACTACACAGACCGTCATGATCGTTACTTCATGCGCCTCATATCCAAACACGCTCTCCTGTATACCGAAATGGTTACGACGGGTGCCATCCTGTTTGGTGATAAAAACCGTCACTTGGATTTTAGTTCTGAAGAACACCCCGTAGCTATTCAGCTGGGGGGCTCCGACCCACAGGAATTGGCCCAATGCGCACGCTTGTGCGAAGAGTGGGGCTATGACGAAATTAACCTCAATGTGGGTTGCCCCAGTGATCGGGTTCAGTCAGGTCAATTTGGTGCGTGCCTCATGGCCGAACCTCAAATAGTGGCCGATTGCGTTAAGGCCATGGTAGACGTGGTCAGCGTTCCTGTCACCGTCAAAACCAGAATCGGCATCGATAATCGAGATTCCTATGAAGAGCTGTGCGAATTCATCGAAACCGTGTCCCAGGCCGGCTGTAAGCTATTTGTTATCCATGCACGAAAGTGCTGGCTAAAAGGGCTCTCACCCAGACAAAACCGGGAGATCCCCCCGCTTCGATACGAGGTTGTCTATCAACTCAAACGAGACTACCCTGAGCTGTTTTTTGTACTCAACGGGGGAATACACACACTGGAGCAGGCAGCCAGTCACCAGCCCTACACCGATGGGGTAATGATAGGTCGGGCAGCCTATGACAACCCCTGGCTGTTCGCTGAGGTGGACCAACGGTTCTTTGGAAAGCCAGCGCAAGTTGCTGAGCGTGTCTCAATCATTCAGAAAATGGAGCCCTATGTGGCGCAGCAGCTGTCACGGGGTGTTCCACTTAGCCGATTACTTAAACCACTCTTCAACCTGTTCCACGGCCAGGCAGGTGGCAAGCGTTGGCGCAGATACCTTTCGGAACACATCCACAAACCGGGAGCCGACTGGCAAACGGTATTGAAGGGACTGGATCAGTTAGGTATTAAGAGCTAATTATTTTTGCGAAGTTAAGAGCGAAAGTTAAAGTATCTTCTTAACACAAAACTTAGAAATAGTCTAACATGTTTAACGTGGAACAATCGATTAGACAAAGTCAAGACCTGGGCGTATCGATCGCTCACCGCGCGCGCATCATGAGTCATTCTTGAGAATCACTCACCAATACGCAAAATACACTGACCAGCGCACACCCACCCACCGCGCAACGAGAAAATACATTAAGTTTTTTTCAAAAAACGAAGAGCAATTCTTGCGAAAAGCACGTCACTCTATGATGGGGAAAAGCACCGCGACCACGGGTCGGTTGTCTGTCATGAGGTAGTTATAGGTCCGGCAGGCAGACGCCGTACTCATCACCTCCAGCCCAATGCCTGCAGAGCTCAATGGCACCGTGAGCGAAGGATGAGGAAAGACCGAACGTGAGCCGGCACCCAGGATCACCACCTCAGGCCGTAGCGCTGCCAGCTCAGCAAAATGCTCACGTGTCATTTCAGCTACCGAACCTGGAGCCCAGTTCTCCTGCAGGGAGCTGGGGGTAATGACAGCGGTCTTGTGTAAGCGCACAGAAGGCAGCTCACGCTCCCTGAACAACGTCTGCCGTTCCTCCTGTATCTCCCTGGTTGAAATGGGAGGTATGACCAGAATTTCGCCGGGACCATAGGAGCGTATGGTGTAGGCTTCCATGTTATAATCGAGGCTGATTTGCATGGGCGTTGTAATACTCGTGGGTGTTGGTTTTGTTCAGGGATTCAAGCCAGCTATTATGCCAGCGGGAGAATAAAAAATCTCCGTTGACAGCGTCCCTGCGCCCAAGTAATGTTTCGCTTTTTTGTCATTTGGACCTGGTAAAAGTAAAAAACTGTGTTTACTGAATTTCAACGCATAAAACGCCTTCCGCCTTATGTCTTCAATATCGTAGGAGAGCTCAAAAAAGAGGCTCGATTGAAGGGTGAGGATATCATCGACTTTGGCATGGGCAATCCGGACCAGCCCACGCCCAAGCATATTGTGGACAAGCTGTGCGAAGCCGCCAGTCGTCCCAATACACACCGCTATTCCGTATCGAAAGGCATCCCCAGGCTACGTCGCGCCATCGCAAACTGGTATGCCGAACGTTACGGCGTACAAATTGACCCCGAGCGGGAAGCGATTGCCACCATAGGTTCCAAAGAAGGATTGGCTCATTTATCCCTGGCCACCCTAGGACCTGGCGATGCAGTGCTGGTTCCCAGCCCGGCCTATCCCATACACCCTTATGGATTTGTTATAGCCGGTGCCGATCTACGCCATGTACCCCTGGTTCCAGGTGTGGATTTTTTTGCCGAGCTGGAAAAAGCGATCAAAGACACCTGGCCCAAACCCAAAATGCTGGTCCTGAACTTTCCTGGCAACCCAACCACCCAATGCGTGGAATTGGACTTTTTTGAAAAGGTCGTGGAAATCTGCAGAGAACACGAAATCTGGGTCATTCACGATCTGGCCTATGCCGATCTCGTCTTTGACGGTTACAAAGCCCCATCCATATTGCAAGTTCCCGGTGCGAAGGAAATTGCTGTTGAGTTTTTCACTCTGTCGAAAAGCTACAATATGCCCGGCTGGCGGGTAGGATTCATGTGTGGCAACCCCACTTTAGTGGCCGCCCTTGCACGCATCAAGTCCTATATGGACTACGGCACCTTTACTCCAATTCAAGTGGCTGCCATCGCAGCCCTGGAAGGCCCGCAAGACTGTGTCGCCGAAATTTGCGATATGTATCGCCAACGACGAGACGTATTGGTCGAGGGGCTCAATGCAATAGGCTGGCAGGTTGAAAAACCGAGGGCCACCATGTTTGTTTGGGCACCCATACCCGACCCCTACAAAGAAATGGGTTCGCTCGAATTTTCCAAGAAGCTTTTAAAAGAGGCCAAAGTGGCTGTTTCCCCTGGCATCGGATTTGGCGAATACGGAGACGATCATGTGCGATTTGCCCTGATTGAAAATCCGCATCGCACACGCCAGGCCCTACGAGGCATAAAAGAAATGTTTAGAAACGACCAACAAAAAGGAATCTAGGATATGTCTGGCCCCAATTCCACTCCGGTACGAATAGGAATAATCGGTTTAGGTACGGTAGGTGGCGGCACCGTAAACGTGTTACAACGTAACGCCCAGGAGATCGCACGCCGCGCTGGCCGTGAAATTACCATTACCCAGGCATCAGCCCGCGACTTAAACAAACCTCGTATCTGCAACACCGATGGAATTGCGCTCACAAGCAATCCTCACGACGTGGTCAATAATCCTGATATAGACGTAGTAGTAGAATTGATTGGTGGAGACACCCTGGCCAGAGAGCTGGTCATGTCGGCCATTGAACAAGGTAAACACGTTGTCACTGCAAACAAGGCACTCATTGCCAAACACGGCAATGAGATCTTCGATGCCGCACAGAAAAAGGGCGTCATGGTAGCCTTTGAGGCCGCCGTTGCCGGTGGCATCCCCATCATTAAGGCCATACGCGAAGGCCTTGCAGGGAATCGCATAGACTGGGTTGCCGGTATTATTAATGGGACAGGCAATTTCATCCTTACTGAAATGCGCGACAAGGGTCGCTCTTTTGAAGACGTGCTCAAAGAGGCGCAAGAGCTTGGCTATGCCGAGGCCGATCCGACCTTCGATGTAGAAGGGATCGATGCCGCGCACAAACTTACTATCCTCGCTGCCATCGCCTTTGGCATTCCCTTGCAATTCGAAAAGGCCAGCACCGAAGGCATTTCCGCTATTACCACTGAGGACGTGGGCTACGCCGAACAACTAGGCTACCGCATCAAACACCTCGGGATTGCCAGACGTACCGAAGAGGGCATCGAGCTACGTGTCCATCCCACCCTGATACCATCCAAGCGCCTTATCGCCAATGTGGATGGCGTCATGAATGCGGTTCTCGTGAAGGCCGATGCTGTGGGTCCTACCCTTTATTACGGCGCAGGTGCAGGTGCCGAAGCCACCGCTTCAGCGGTAGTTGCAGATTTAGTCGACGTAGTGAGAACCCTAACCAGTGATCCTGAAAATCGTGTTCCCCATCTGGCCTTCCAACCGGGTGCCCTGGCAGACACCGCCATCCTACCCATGGATGAGGTCAAAACGGCCTATTACCTGAAGATGAGGGCACAAGACAAGCCCGGCGTACTTGCCGATATCACACAGATTTTAGGCAATGCAAACATAAGCATAGAAGCGGTTATTCAGAAAGAACCTTCAGATGAGGCGACCCACGCCACAATCATTATGCTTACTCATCTGGTGAAAGAAAAGGCCATGAACCAGGCCATTGCACAGATCGAGTCCCTGAGCAGTACAGAAGGCAAAGTGACCCGCATTCGAGTTGAGCAATTAAACAAAGACGATTAAAGCAGAAAGGACAGTAAGCCAATGGCGCACTACACCGGCCTTATAGAAAAGTATCGCGAATATCTTCCCGTCAGCAAAGACACGCCTATCATCAGCCTGGGGGAAGGGAACACGCCTCTTATCGAATTAAAGAATATTCCTGACATCATTGGCAAAGATGTGAAAATGTATGTGAAGTTCGAAGGGCTAAATCCCACTGGTTCCTTCAAAGACCGCGGCATGACCATGGCGGTCACCAAGGCCGTGGAAGAGGGGAGCCAGGCAATCATCTGCGCTTCCACTGGCAACACCTCTGCAGCCGCCGCAGCGTACGCAGCACGCGCTGGAATTCGTGCATTCGTTCTGATACCCGACGGCAAGATC
>JAOUPJ010000287.1 GCA_029879945.1 Gammaproteobacteria bacterium | reverse complement strand
TAGGCGATATACCAGGCCCTTGGTCGTTAATCTCAACTTTGTACTGGTCCCCTAAATCCGTTGTCAAAACATTTACTATCCCTTCTTTTGGCGAAAATTTAATGGCATTGGAGAGTAGGTTGGTAATGACTTGAATTATGCGGCCCGGGTCTGCTTTTATCATGGCACTTGGTAGGTTGCTATTGATGCTGATGGATACATCAAGGGTGCGTGCGTATTCTTCAGTTTGTGCTACAGACTCTTGAATGACTTCCAGTAAATCGAGGGTGTTAATGGTGTATTCCATTTTACCCGCAGCCATTTTTTCCATGTCCAGGAGATCGTTAACCAAACGAATTTGCCTATCGCAGTTTTTATAGGAGATATCGACGAGGGATAGGACTTGTTCAGGAAGCTTGACCACTGCACCGGAAAGCAGGAGTCCAAGCGCGCCTTTTATGGATGTAATGGGTGTGCGAAGCTCATGGCTAACAATTGAGATGAATTCGGTTTTCAACCGCTCGGCTTCTTTGCGATCGCTGATCTCGTGTATTATACCAATAAATTCGGCTCTTCCATGTAGTTCCATTCGAGACACGCTTAACTCAATGGGAAATCGAGTGCCATCTTTGCGTAGGCCCTCGATTTCACGAGACTGATTTATTATACGTGTTTCATGTAAGGTAGAGTTTCGTAAGTAGCCAGCATGCTCATCTCTTTTGTCTTGAGGAATGAGTGTGGAAACATTTTTACCAATGAGTTCGGATCGTTCATAGCCAAATATAGTTTCTGTCGCAGGATTAGCGCTAATAATTGTGCCTACTGTGTCTATAGTTATAATAGCCTCGCTGGAGTTTTCGACTACAGCTTTCATGTGCGCTTCTTCTTTATCGGCTTTGTGGCTGATTGATTTCAGTTGCATCGCTCGCTGTTCGGCCAAGTGTTCCACAAGTTGCCCTCTTCTTGCCGTAAATACTAGTAAGACAACGAGTGCCATTGTTGTCAAAAACGAGCTAAACATGGCAGTGTAAGCTTGGCCGCTGCCGTAGTTTTGTGTGGCATTGGTGCCTGGAGTGCCAAGTACTTTCCAGATTCTATTGCCAAAGGCAATGTCCCGCTCTATGTAGGACGTGTCATGTTCACCATATTGAACTGGCGGAGACGTAGAGACAGAGCCCTCATTTGTAAACGATTCGCTTGAATAAAAAGGAGTTTCAAGAGGCTGAGCTGCTGTATCAAATACGGAAAGTTTAATATTTTGAAATGGAAAGGATATGACTTTGCTGCCATCCTGGCTAAATTGAAACAGCGTAGAGACTTCCACTACCCCTATGACGAAACCAAGAATATTTTTCATTCTCATTTCTTTTGAATTTATTGGAGTATTTTTTTTGTAGATAGGAATGGCTAGTAGTACAGCGGGTGCCTGTTTGGCTTTTTGTACCAAGCTGATGGGGGCAGTGACTGCAATCGAGCCACTCTCAATTGCAGTGTACAACGCTTCCAACCGATCTGGATTCGATCCCAAATCATATCCCCTGGCTTTTTTATTCGTCTTGATGGGTTCGACATATGTAATGGGAT
Source organism: Gammaproteobacteria bacterium (assembly GCA_029879945.1). Lineage (GTDB taxonomy): Bacteria > Pseudomonadota > Gammaproteobacteria > S012-40 > S012-40 > JAOUPJ01. The sequence continues at coordinate 3,047 of JAOUPJ010000287.1, read as the reverse complement.
AGTAGATGTCCCGATTGCTGGCCGGGATCAAGTCACCTTTGGGGGATAGCTCGGTAATGGACAAATTGTGGGCCTTTTCAAATCGACTTCGTTGGGCCCTGGATACAACCGGTACCCATTCAATGGCCCTGAAGACCTTTGAATATTCGGCTTGAGAGCGAACAAAAATCTCAAATTCAGTACGCGCGACGTCCTGAGAACTGTTATAGAGACCGGCCATGGAGTTCAGTAATGTGACTGTCAGATTGATTAGCGATTCCACGTGATCTATTTTCGCTTGTGCCGAGTCTTGAAAAATGCTTTGAGCCTGCTGCTGGGAGTGGGTTCCTATATCGTGCAGTAGATAAAACGAAACTGTCAGCCCAATAAGCAATGTCAATACCGCGGGCAGGTATCGGAAATATCTGTAACTAATTGATTTATTGCTATTAGACATGATTTTCCTGGTGCTTAGGCCTGGAGTCTACGCACCCTTTTATGCTTTGTTCTGACAAATTAACTTACCAGAAAGTTATTTGAGCTGTAACGACAATTCTAGAAGAGCTAGCTGGAATAGTACCGGGCGGAAATGTAACTGATTGTAAACTACATGCAAACATTACCATTTCTCCAAGAATTGGACTGCTTTACATAATCGGACGCGGGGATAAAATACATTACACTGAAATAAAGGGCCTTTTCGGTATATTGATTCAAAAAAACGCCCTTAACATGTCCAATAATGGGGGTAATCGGATCTTTTTGTGTAGAGGGTGCAGGCTGGTTTATACTCCTTGCTCCAAATCGAGGCGGCCGATCATTAATTGCACGGCAGGGAAGATTCAAATAGCAGGTCAATAGATATGAGTGAACATCAGAGCAAAGCAAGCACCCAGGAAGTTAAGGCTGAACAGCTTCCATTACATTGTCCTATGGACGAAAGTAGCGCATGGAGTTCGCATCCACGCGTTTTTCTGCCTTTTGACAAGGAAGGTCATGCCAGATGTCCCTATTGCGGTGCGGAATATGTGCTCAAGGGTGATGTCGGCGGGCATCACTAATCGCGTCTATGCATATCGGTTTCGATGGAAAACGGGCCCTGCACAACACCCGTGGTCTCGGGGCCTATAGTCGAAATCTGCTTGAAGCACTTTATCGCTATTATCCTGACAATGCGTACACGATTTTTGCTGCGCCGGCCAGGGAGCCTTTTCTTAAGCGATGGCAGGCCCAGTTTCCGGCCTTCCGCTTCGTTTTTCCCCAGGGAGCGTTTGCCAGACATGTTCCGAGCCTGTGGCGTAGTTTTGCACTCGCGGCGGAAGCGGAGCGTATCGGGGTACAGATCTATCACGGGCTTAGCCAGGAGCTTCCCCGTGGCATAGAAAAAACCAGGGTCAAAAGCGTCGTAACCCTGCATGATCTGCTGTTCTTACGGCAGCCTCAGTTTTACAAAACTATCGACAGAAAAATTTATACAAAAAAAGTTCGGCATGCCTGTGACGTGGCGGACCATATTATTGCTATCAGTGAACAAACACGATCGGATTTAATTCGATTTTTAAAGGTGCCGGCCAACAAGATCACCGTGCTGTTACAGAGTTGTGATACTGTATTCACCGAAAGCCATTCCACAGAGGCAAGTGATCTACGATTGCGTTTCCCTACTCTCCCTGAACGTTACCTTTTTTACGTAGGTGCCTTAACAGAAAGCAAGAATCTGGGCATATTGATTGAGGCCTTGGCGCAACTTGAAAAGAATGAAGATCTGCACCTGGTATTCGGTGGCAAAGGACCGGATCAACAACGTTTGGAACAACTTGCTAAAGAGAAAAGAGTGGAGTGGCGGGTCCATTTTCTTGGTTATGTTGAGACCCGTGATTTGCCTGATCTGTATCGTGGTGCGGAAATGTTTCTTTATCCCTCGTTTTTTGAAGGCTTTGGCATCCCTTTGATCGAGGCGCAGCATTGCAGTACCCCTGTATTGGCGGCTCGCGGGGCGGCCTTGGAAGAGGCAGGTGGAGAGCATAGTCTCTATCTGGACCCTAAAGATTCTCAAGCTTGGGCGCAGGCCATCAATGAGTTGGCCAATGACGAAAAACGCCGTAAGAAAATGATTAGCGAGGGGTTGGAGTTTGTGAAAAAATTTCACCCCTCGGCAGTGGCGGCTCAACTAATCGAAATTTATGAGTCTTTATTGCATGATGAAGAAAAATTGAAAGCGAAAACAGGCTAAGGCCTTGTACCCATTAAGATGAGTCAGGAAATGAACGAAGCGGCAAAATTCAGTATCTTAATCCCAAGCTGGAATAACCTGGACTATGTCAGGCTGTGTTTTGACAGCATCAAGAAAAATTCACGTTATCAACACCAGTTAATCCTGCACATCAATGATGGCAGTGATGGCACACTGCAATGGGCTAAGGATCAGGGCATTGATCATACTCATAGTGTTGACAATATCGGGATCTGTTTGGCGTTGAATCAGGCGGCCTCGTTGGCCAAAACGGATTATATCGTTTATATGAATGACGATATGTATGTGTGTCCGGATTGGGATCTCTATCTATGGGAAGAAATTTCGTCTCTCAATCACAATCAGTTTTTTATTTCCTCAACCATGATAGAGCCCACGGATACCGGAAATGCCTGTGTGATCGGCGGCAAGAATTTTGGGACGAATACAGACGAGTTTCGTGAGCAGGATCTTTTGGAGCAATATGCTTCCTTGCCTATGAATGACTGGCAGGGAGCCACTTGGCCGCCGAATATTGTTCACAAGTCCATGTGGGATCTGGTGGGTGGCTATTCCATTGAACTCTCACCTGGCATGTATTCGGACCCGGATTTCTCCATGAAGCTGTGGAAATGTGGTGTGCGTTATTTTAAGGGACTGGCCAAGTCTCGCGTCTACCATTTTCAATGCAAAAGCACGGGCAGAAAAATACAACTCAATCCGGGGCGTAAGCAGTTTTTATCTAAATGGGGGATGGCCTCGTCTACCTTTATGCGAGAGTATTTGGGGATAGGCAAACCCTTTGTGGGCCCAATTCCAAATCCCGACGAAAACG
>JAOUPJ010000286.1 GCA_029879945.1 Gammaproteobacteria bacterium | reverse complement strand
TCGATGGTATCACCTGGTTTCAGACCTTTACAGACTTCATCCTTGGTGGGCTCCAGCTCTTTCTTAGAAAGCTTTTTGCTCATGCCACACTGATAGCCACCACCGTGACCGTGATCGCCTTCACCGGCATAAATAGCGAAATCTTTGGCCTTATGCTCAGCGTTGTTGTGGAAATGGATGTTACACAGATTCATTTTCTTGTAGCCAGGCGCAACAGAGAAAATCTGTGGATTTGTGCCCTTTTTGCTATCGATATCGCGAGGAGTTTGTGGCCCAAAACCCTCACAAGCTGGCCCACCACCGCCATGTTCACTGTGACCACTCTCGGCAAAACCGGTGGCTGAAAATGCGGCTAATACGGCGAATAGTGCTGCGCGTCGTACTTCCCGTAGCATATTATTGTCTCCCTGATTAATATTCGAACAAAACGCCAAGAAATCCTTCAATCATTCCCTGACATTCCTACCCCAAAACAAAACGCTAACTATAGCGGCTCACAACATAGGCTGACAATCTTTTTTTATGCTCACATTGTTCGAGTTAATAAATTTATAAGAAAAGGGTGTGTTGGAAGGGTCTAATTGAATACATATTGATCAACAAATACCTGGATTCAAGAAATGTATCCGAAGGCCCGTAACTGGGTCCCGGCTATTTTTGAAAACGCATCTTTCTCACTGGAACTCATCTCCTCTTGCCACCTACCCACTGTGGATGGCGTGATCGCGCTACTGAGTCGTTTGAATTCCTGTAAAGCGGCTCGTGAATCCGAACCATATTGCGTGGCATCCAGTTGCGCGCTTTCCAGTTCTACCCCCAGGTGCTGCATAACCGTGTTTAGCGGTGCTTCGGCCTGAGATGCCAGGTCCTCATAGCGTATCGTTATCAGTCGTGGTTCGTTTCGATGATTCAGGCCAGACTGGACACAGTCCCGCCAATACCGGGCAAACTTTTCCACCGAGTGCCGTTGCGGGATATCGGGATGACTCTTGGCCGAGCAATAACAGTCCCGTCCATCGCGAACGATATGGACAAAGCGTGCAGTGGGAAAGTGTTTCAGTAGAAAACTCAGGTGCAGCACATGTTGCGGTGTCTTTTCGATAAAGCGCTTACCGGCATGGCGAGTGGAGAGCAGCGTCACGGCCTGATCAAAGAAATCGATAATGTCCTTCGATCCTTTGAACAACATGCGATTTTCATCGTGGGACAGACCAAAGTGATCACGCGCGAAAATGTTCTGCCAGGAGAACAGTCCCGTTTCCGCCTGAATGGAAAAAAACGCACTGTGGCTGGCAATGAGTCGCTGCAGCAAGGTGGTGCCACTACGCGGAGCACCCAACACAAACACAATCTCCTGTTCGCATACGCTGCGGGGCAAACGCCACATCAGGTTCTTGAACAAATACTGAGGGGTTTGCAGTTGGGATTGTAGTATGGAAGTAAGACGGCCCATTGTTTCGACTAACGCTTAACAGTGACGATCTAGGAGAAAGTGCAAAGTCTACGCCGCGACCGTGGTCTACCAATCCCGATGATTCAGGACCTGGCCCCAGTTGCGTACCTTTTTCACTCGTTCCATGTCCAGTTCTGCATAAAGCCACTGGGCCTGATTGAGCGCTCCCACAGCCAGCACACCATCATCTGGAAAGCCAAAATCTGCTGGGGTATAGACCGCCGCCGCGCCGAAATTGGTATCTATCGCATCAGACCATCCTGCCTCGCCTACCAACGCTGATTGCACCACATAGCACTGATTTTCAATGGCCCGCGCCTGGCAACTGATTTTCACCCGTTGATAACCGGCCACTCTATCGGTGCAACTGGGTACCAGGATGCACAGCGCCCCCTTCTTTACCAACTCGCGCACCAGGAGGGGAAATTCGGCGTCGTAACAAATCGCAATACCAAACGATATGCCGTTGTGCTTGAATAGGACTTGTACCGTGGTACCGCTTACCGCCCATTGCTCCTTCTCGAAACGCGTCATTTTGAGCTTGTCCTGATAGGAGTAATCGCCGTTGGCGTAATACACATAGGCGCGATTAAAATAGGAATTTTCTTCCAGCACCGGTATGGTACCCGCTACGATGGTGACTTGATGCTTGATGGCAAGTTGGCGATAACAGTCTTCATACCATGGGAGAAGATCCTGCAATCCCAGTAACTGTTGGCCCAGACTTGCCTGTTGCCCTTCCTCCAACAGTGAAACCAGTTCCATTCCTGCGTATTCGGGAAATACCAGTAGCTCCGCGTCTTGCTCACAGGCCTCTTGCACCCACAATGAAAGCTTGGACTCAAACTCTTTGCGTGATTCCAGACGCGTGGCCTGATACTGTGCTGTGGCGATTTTAACTTTCATGCATTCCAGCTTTGACAGGTTTCATCCAATAGACCATCTTTTTTTCTGTCTCCAGGGATTCGTTCAGGTCCTTCCATTTGTAGTGGGTGTAAAGTTCCGGCTTTTTATTAAAACCCCGATGATTCCAGAACTCACTCAGGTCTTGATAATCAGCAGGTCGCAGCGGATGATCTAAAGGACGCTCCACCGCGCAAAATGTATAGAGTTCAAACTCACCCACCCGTTTCGCATGCAGCTCCCGTTCCTCGAAAAAGCGTACGCCTATCCCCTGCCCTCTATACTCCTGGAGCAGCACCGATTCGCCGAAATAGAAGATCTTGTCCACATCGTAACCGGCCTTAATAAATGCCTGTTGAAATGAATCCGTCTCATCGGCCATGGGGATGGCCGTAGAGGCTCCGACCACGCGATCACCGTCTGTAGCGATCACAATCACACTGCGGGGAGACTGGATATAGGTTTGCAGGTAGCGCTGTTCATAGGCCATGTCCCCATCATATAAATAGGGAAACTCACGGAAGACCTGTATACGCAATCGCGCCAGATCGGGAATGAATTCCTGCGCCTTTTCACCCTGAACAGGGAAGACGCGGATCGTAGTCGACACCAGGCCACCTTGCTTTCATTTCAAGTGCGGCTAGTGTAGGTGAGAAAGAGGTGGGAAACCAGTACTTCATTAAGGGGGAGTAGATATGCACTCCCCCTTCTGTGTTATGCAATCTTAAGACTTGCCCGCTGATCTTTTATACATTCCCCCATGTATCCCTGTTGTTGCACCACAAAGTCCAGCAAGCGTTCGGCGTAGTCTGTGCCCACTGCCTTTTGCACAGATTCACGTTGCGCCAGGGCCTGCCGCCAGTGATTCACCTTGGGTAGCCCACTGAACAAGTCCCTTTCTACAAACTTCTCGAACACATCAAAGTAACGGAAGACAGGACCATACACCGCATCGACAATATGAAACTCGTTACCTGAAAAAAACGGTCCGCTCTTGAGTTGGGCTTCCAGTAAGATGAGCTTGTCTTTCAGTTCCTGCTGTCGGGCATTGTATGCCTCTCGGTCGGGCGCTGTGTAAAAATCCCAAATCGTTCCCAGCATGGCCGACCCGAACTCAATCCAGGAGCGCTCGAAGGCCTTTTCCAGAGGGTCTGCGGCGTGCAAACTTCCTGGCGTAATCTCGTCCAGGTATTCACAGATTACTGCCGATTCGAACAAGGCGGTGTGTGCGTCCACTATCATCAGCGGAACCCTTCCCAAGGGGGATATCTTGAGGAACCAGTCCGGCGGATTGTCCAGATCGATATTCACGCGCTCGTAGGGGATGTTCTTTTCCTGCAGTAAGATGGTGGACCGTTGCACATAGGGGCAAAGGGGGTGGGCCGCCAGTTTGATGGTGTGTGCTGTCATCGCTAGCCTCCTGTTTTCAGCCGATTTCTGAGCTCCCTCACTATATCGCTTGCAGACAGGAAAAATAATTAGCAATAACTGCATATTCAATTTGCAATAATGCAATCTTTCGCCCAAAATTGGGCTATGGACTGGAATTCATTGAAGATTTTTCTCGCTATCGCCACCGAGGGCAGCCTCAACGGGGCTGCCAAGGCCCTGGATATTAACCATTCCACCGTGTTCAGACGTCTCAATCGCTTCGAAAAGGAGCTGGGCGGGCGTCTGTTTGAGCGCCTGCATGAGGGCTATCAGCTCACGGTCATGGGAGAAGAATTACTGGCCCATGCGCGGGAGATCGAGGAAAAGTTCTTTGACCTGGAACGGCATGTGGTGGGACAGGACCTGCAACCCCGCGGCAAGATCAAGATCACCGCGCCCAATAACATCGCCTACCGTTATCTATCGCGTTATCTGAAAGACTTTCGCCTGCGTTATCCGGAAATTGAAGTGGATGTGCTGGCCAGTAATCTGGAATTCAATATGGCCAATCGCCAGGCAGACATCGCCGTGCGCGCCACCCCAGCCCCGCCGGATTATCTGGTGGGTCGACTGGTGCGGAAAATCGGCTGGAGTGTTTACAGTGGCGCGCAACACGACCACTGCGCACCGACCTCACTGGAGACCTTGTCCGACTATCCCTTGATCGGTGCGGTGGGGAATATGGCGAACCTGCCGGGATTTGTTTGGCTGGAACGACATCATGCCGAGCAGATCGTTATACGCTGCGATGATCTGGTGAGCATGTCTTACTTTGCGGCGGAGGGGAATGGTCTGGCCTTTTTGCCGGACGATCAACTCCGGCCCAAGCTGAAAAGATTAT
>JAOUPJ010000285.1 GCA_029879945.1 Gammaproteobacteria bacterium | reverse complement strand
TGGGGCTTGTGTGTCACTCACCGAGAAATCGTGGCCCAAGTCTAGATTTTCAACGAGTTTGGATTGAATGCCGGTGATTGGATCGGTAAGGGTTATGTTTACCGCGTTTACACTAATGGTAACATTGGTGTAGTCCAACAAGCCGTCAAAACCAGCACCATCGGCATTAAATTCCGAATGTATCAAGTCAAACTGATCATTCACGCTGAAGGTTTTGTAGGCCACTGAAAGTAAGTTTTGAATTCCGGCCGACGAGATATTGATGTCTTCTTTCGAGGGTGGATCGACGAGCTCTTGTCCATTGTTAAAGATCTCTGAAATATTTTTTCCAATTATTTTTGTAACATTACGCGTTACAAGATCCGAAAGGGGATGAACATTCACCAGACCATGGTCATGGGATATGCTAAAAATATCCTTGCCTGTTGGGCTTGTCGTTTTGATGATGTAGGGAGGAGTTAAACTGGAAACATTAACATTAAATTTTCCAAATGAATCTGTTTTAGTTTGTGCCCGGTTTCCATTTTTACCCTGAACAAATATTTTGGTATTTTTCAGGGCTACACCAACTGCAGCGGTTCCACTGAGTGAGGTTTGCCCGGAACCATCGATGCCGCCGTCGCCAGATTCACCCGCACCGCAACCATAGATTAGAAAGACAATTCCAGTCAAAAGTATCTTTATTATTTTTTCCATGAACTATTTCTCCTCTTGTTCCTCATCTTTAAAATAATATATTCCCACGCCAACACGGCCTGTTTTTTCGTTCTGATTTAATTCGGTCTTTTTTGAATGCAGCGCAAGCCAGGAGTTAAAATCTCTAAGCAATTCGCCAGATTTCTCACTGCTGTATTTTCTAAACTCCTCCATCACGCTTTCCGGAACATCCACGTACGTGACCTGTCGTTGAAATCGTGCCTCATCTGCAGAATGTTCGATGTTATGTACACCGGTATTCAAGAGATCACTGGCATGCTTCGCAACAATTTTAAACGTTTCCATTTCACTTTTTTTCGGGATAAATCCGTGCTGTACCAAACGAATCGACTCTTTGTTCACGCGCACAATTGCTCCCACCCTCTCCAACTCGTCCAAGATCGCTCTCGCCGTGAGATCACCGCTATAGCGATGGACCAACTCTTCAAATGATTTTTCATCTCTCTTGAGTTCCAGTACCTTAGGTTGTCCCTGTTGATCCAGGAAATCTTTGTCACTGAGCCATCCCCCGATAACCTGGTTGGCCCGATTGATAGGGCCCTTGGGAGGTGAAACCTCGTTTTCATCTTCTTCACATACCCGCTTCACTTCTTTTAAGTGCAAGCCTGTAATCACTGCCACGCGGGCGAAAGTCTTTTTGCGGTTTGGTATGGAGAAGTGTTGATTGGCGACTTGCACATAGGCCCGCTTTGCGATCTCCATGAATTCACTAATCGATACCTGATTTCTCAGAAGCACGCGTACAACGGGCTTGAGAATCCGCAGAACATTTCTGAATAGCAGCTGTTTTTCATTCTTCATAAACAGGAATATATTCCTGTAACTAGTCCAGGTCAAGAAAAAAAGGAAAAAAATCCTGTAAAATAGAGTAGGAGGGGGCTGTTTACGCTAAGTGGGTTAAATTAGCGCGTTATAGTTGCTCATAATTTAATCAAAAGACGGTGTTACTAAACCACTGCTCGAACTCTACACCAAGGAGGGTGGTGGAGCGCTTTTCAAGCGATCAGCGGGGAGTTGTGGGTAATAATGCTCGAATCAGGGTTGTGCTGTAAAGACTATATCGCGAGAACTTGCCAAAAAGATTACTAAGTAGTAGCCTTAGCCTACAAACAATAATGATCTGTGATGACCCTATTCTCTTTCAAATCGATATCTATCTTGGTGATTCTCTCTTTGCTCTTTGCCTGTGCAAAAGAGGGGGAAGGTGATCCTGCGTCTGTTCAAAATCCCGATAAAACCGTTAGCCCTGATCCAAATTCGCAAACCGATAATCCCAATACAGTTGGAACAACGCCCACCAACGATTTTAAAACGATTAGCAACAATTCAGTCAATATTGCCACTCTCAGTGGTGGAAAAATTGGAAATGGGCTTATCAGATCCGGTGAGGGTTATAAAACAGTCGAGGTATTGGTAACAAATCCTTTGGAAGGCTATGAGGTTTCCGCCACGGGGTTTGCCGGAAGGCGATACTTGGCTTCGGATTGGTCTTTCATTACTATCTCGATTACCAATACCACGGAGCAATCTGCCTGCTTTGTGAAAGCCAGTAATGGAATCGAGTATCTCGATGAACAAGACAATGTCATCGCAGTGGAGTCCCTCGAGACATCCTTTGTACAGGGAACGTCGGTACTGCTCAAGTCATCTGGAATTGCAGTCAATGCATGCCTCATGGCGGGAGAAACTGGATACATTTCTCTAATAGAGGCTGATATTTATAACGCCTTGGCTAAGGTGCGTCTGGATACCATTGAGAAGAGTAACTCAGAATTTATACCGCAAGGGGGGAGTTTCTTGGTTCAATCCTACCATGTTATTCCCAATAGCCTGAATATTGATTATGTGTTGAAAAATTTTGGTCCAGAATCAGTCGTGGAGAAAAATATATTCCGTGTTTTTTATAATTCCGATGAAGGCTATCCTATACATTGGGACCTGGTAACGCCCAGCAAATTTAAAATCTTATCCGCGGAAGGAGAGGAGACAGTTTCCGCAAAGACTCTCTATCAGGGACAGGTTGAGAGCATCACAGTTGTTACCGGCTTTAAATCCTCTACTGGTACGGCCAGTGTCTTTCCTGATAGTGCAGGGTCCAGTATTGATCCGCCTGCGGATAGTGAAATCATGCTAAAAGAAAGGCTGGATCAGCACACTCTTCATCTCATCACGTTGGAAAATCAATAGTTCGTTTACTCTTTTCGCGTTTGAATTCATCCCCAAAACCTTGAACCCGTTCACATAACTAGTCCTTTACACCGCAAATTACAGGACGTTTACCTCCTTAACATCAATAAATAGTTCGTGATTTGGAACGCGGCGAAGCTGTCGCCTAAGTCATTGAAATAACCACTCAGCAGTCTGCAATCAGATTCGTTCTATTGCGGGAGGGGTAATGCCATGGTAGACCAGGTCCAACGTAGACCCATCTTGTTTTTTCCTCGGAAGACTCTTTACGGCGTGTTGGCTTTAACGCTAACACTGTTTGCCTATTATGGTCTTTCCTATTATTACGCCCAACATCTATTTCAGCAGGGTGTCGCCTTACAAAAAGAAATGAAGACAGAAGAAGCCTTGGAGCACTATCGTCGTTCATTGGTCTGGTTTAGTGGACCCCAGACCCACTATGAAATAGGCTGGAGTTACTGGGTCTTGCAGGACTGGGCCAAAGTGATTACGCACTGGGAGCGTGCCATCGCTTTAGGGGTAGACAACGCAGACCTTAAAACCAATCTGCAAATGGCGAAGAATACCAAGGCCGGCTTATATAAGGACTTGGTTCGTGTTGATATCGGAACTCACGTCAAGTCAGACGGCGAAGAAAAACAAAAAGCGCTGTCATTAAAATTGGTCGCCCGTTTTCAGAAATACAACCCCATGCCCGCTTCGCAAGACGACCACTACGAAGAAGCGGTGTATTCGCCTAAGTCTGTACGCTTCCATCCACAGAACAACAAAGTGTATGTCAATTCCCTGGAAGGCTACGAAACGCTGGTCTTTGATCGCGCCACCATGAGCAAGATCAAAACCATTAGTCATCACTTTGATGTCAGACACAAAAATCTGTTTCATAAAGCGAGCCACCCCTGGCTCAGTTTTCCAAGTGACTTTAAAGATGATCCCAATCAATTTGATGGCAAGCCGGTAGAATCGGTGCTCAGCGCGGATGGACGATATCTGTGGGTACCTTACTATCGCCGGTCGTTTGATGCCTATGGACAATATCCCTCGGCGGTTTCACTGATCGATACACAAACAGATGAGATCGTGCGCATTTTCCCCACTGGCACCATCCCCAAAATTGTCGCCGCTTCACCTGATGGAAAGTGGTTGGCGATTACGAATTGGGGAGACAATACCGTAACCCTGATTCAGACAATTGGCAAACCCGAAGACTACAAAATCCACAGCAATATTGTAGTGGAGAAACGCTTTGATCTCAGTGATGTGAAGGGACGCAATCGGGATAGCTATTGTGGCTTTTGCCTACGTGGAACTGTGTTTACTAAAGACAGCAAATATTTACTGGTAGCGCGTATGAAAGGCGGGGGCGTTGCCGTGTTGGATGTGAAAGAGGGGACGCATATCGGAACAGTACGGGGCAAGCTGGCCAATCCTCGCCATCTGGTTTTATCTAAAGATGGAAAATTTCTTTATGTCAGCACCAGCGCCAGCGGCTATGTTTCCAAATATGATGTGAAAGACATGCTCAAAGCGGCCAAGAGCAAGGAGAAACGTGTAGAGCCTCTGTATCGAGCCAAAACCGGCTCTCGCACACGCACCATTGATATTACGCCTGATGGAAAATACATTTTTGCGGCAGTCAATCAAGACAGCAAGATCGTGGCGCTCTCGGCAGACAATTTGGACTATCTTTTCGATATTCCAGCTGATTCTTATCCAGTAGGTTTGGA
>JAOUPJ010000056.1 GCA_029879945.1 Gammaproteobacteria bacterium | reverse complement strand
AACCAGGTTGGTTTCCACCACTCATCTATCCACGAAAACAGCAATCCACCTCCCATACCCGCAGACACGATATTGTTCAACATACGTCCCGCATAGGTCCCTTGTGTGGTTTCGTCATGCCCACCATGATGCATACCACTGTGCGAGGCATGCACATCCCCCCAACTGGAGGGCGCACCAAACTCAGCGATAATCACCGGTTTATTGGCGTAGTGGGCCTTGAGGGCAGTCAAGTAGCCCAGATAACTGTTCGCCCCACTGCCATCGCTATAACTTCGATAGTTCAGGTCTTCGCTGACAAAGTCCGGGTAATAGGGATAGGCGTGGTAGCTAATGAACACCCCAGCCGGTGCCTTGCTGTCATCAATATTGCCCAGATCCAGCTTTTCCCTATCCTCATAATTAGAATTTTGTATGAGATTTTCTGTTGGGTGAGTCAAGGGATCTAATGTAGGCCAGGAAGAAAAACTGATAGGCCGCGTCTTACTATAATTCACCACTTCGTAGGTGAGCATATCATCCATGCGCGCCGTCACCCAGGCCTCTGTCGCACTACCATTAGGCAGTGACAGGATAAAGCCTCTATAGTTATCAACAAGCGGGATATGACTATTCGTGACACTCACTTCAGGCGGAGAGATTTCTCTACCCATTAGCCAGGCAATAGTCCAGTCAGACACATTTGAAGTGTATGTCCCGTATCCCTTTCCGGGTCTACCACTGGCACTCAAGGTAGTATTTCCATAGACCGCATTAATTACCTCGAAGGTATTCGTGCTCATGGAAACAGTGTGGTCGTAAAAGTCCTCTGCTGTGTCATTCTCTTCCAACCAAACCCCCTGCATCAGATAGAGGGGTGAGAGTCCATCGATTTCTCGCTGGGTGTTGAAGTCATACAGGGCATCATAGAAAAAATCCATGTGCAAGGTATAGACTCGTACGACATTGATCCCCGCATCGACCATTAGTTGAAACCAGCGCAGAAAATCGGCATATGTCGCAGCGCTATCCAAGTCACCGGCATATTTTCCCGGTGTCGCAACACCCAGATTCACTCCAGTCAGGGTAATCGGTATGTAGCTGCAACTACTGGTTTGAAAAATGGTGAGCTGACTACTATTGGTCTTGAAACGAGGAAAGCGAACCGGGTCTGAATCACAGGCTGAGCCTTGCCGAGGAAGAGGGCTGGGTGGCTCATCACTACTACAGGCCGCAAGTGTTACGACTAAAAGCAATAACAGTAGTCGCGATAAGGAACCGGAGAAAAAGCGGGAATTCGTCACTTTAATACTCGATGAACCGAATTCCCCTTGATTGCAATTTTGACACCATTAAGTCGCACTACTTTATTTCATGCCTTTTCAATATAGCTGCATCGTAAGACTTGCGCTGTGCATCGTCCAGAATGTGTCTCATCTCGGTAAGATGGGCGTAGCGATGACGTAAAATCTTGTTTTTAATCGCCATCAGCTCATCGATAGCCTGATTGATTTTGGCCTGATCCATCCCGTCTTTGATAGTAAGCTCATTCAATTCCTTTTGTTTTTCCGCCTCTGCTTCCTTCAAAGGCTTTAACGCATCATCCAACTCGTGGTGCATGCGATCCACTTCCTTTTTTTGCTCTTTACTAATGAGCTTGGACCAATGCATACCACCTCCGGCAGAATCCATGCCTTCGTGATGGCCGCCATGACTATCACCATCATGGCCGTGACTATGTCCATGATCATGAGAATGGCCAGAACCTGAAGCGAAACTCTGACCAAAAAACGCCAGTGATCCAGAAAACACCATTACGTATAGAATTTTTTGTTTGAACATCTTGCTATTCCTTGCAACTAGAGAGGGGTTTGAGATAGGCATACTTTAGCAGACATTTTGGGAAACAGACAGGCCTCCCGATCCACTCCTGCGTCTTGTAAATCACGACAGGCTGGGGTACTTTTAGCTTAGCGATTCATTCAGAAAAAGCAATATGAACGAAAAAGTCTATATTGATAAGTTTCTTGACTTCCGCCCCCAATTGAAGTCCTTCCTCTTCCGCATTTTGACCAATAGACAAGACTGCGAAGACGTGCTCCAGGAAACCTATCTCAAGTTCACGCAAAACCTGCACAGCTTTCGTGGTGAATCCTCTTTCAAGACCTGGGTCTTCACCATCGCCGTGAATCTCGCCCGCAATCACCTCAAACAGCAAACCAGATGGGGCATCGACTATCAGGACAAGGGGCGTGATTTGCACATGGCAGATCAAGACTATTCCGACAAAATGAAACATGTTTTTTTCGCCGACCCGGATGCCAATCTGGAAATTCAGGAACACCTGGACTACTGCTTTACTTGCATCAGTAAAACATTGGAACTAACACAGCAAGTTTGTCTTTTTTTAAAGGACGTGTATGGCTTCAAACAGAAAGAAATTGAAGACATCACCGGGCTAAGTGAAGGCAAGGTAAAGCATGGCATCACAGATGCGCGAAAAAACATGATGCACATTTTCGATAACCGCTGCGCCCTTATCAATAAGCAAGGGGTTTGTGATCAATGCACCGCTATTAAGGGGTATCTCAATCCCAAGCAGGACGCACATGCCCTGGCAAGTCAACTGGACCTGGTTAAAGAGTCCGATAGCGCTTCCCGGGAACGCCTGATGGATCTGCGCCTGGAAATCGTGCGCTCCATCGATCCCATTAATAAACCCAGTTCCCAGGTCCATATCTATTTTCTGGAAAACCTGCCTCAATGGGCTCAGATCCAGTCTAGTTAAAATATTTGCCAAAATCCCGTTCAAAAATCCGCTCTGTTTTGTCTAAAAAGAGAACGACAAAAAAAGTCTGATTATCAATAAGTTGAGGTACAAACATGACACAGACAGCAGAGCAAGTATGGCAGGACTATATGGTAGCCGTAAAAAATGGAGGAAACCGGTGGCAAGAGCTTTTGAATGACAGCGTGAGCTTTACTGGACCCTTGGTGCAACTGTATGGCAAGGATGAGTTCGTTAAAATGACCGGAGATTTCTTTAAGATGATTTCCAATTATGAGATTGAACGTACACTAAGTGGTGGTGACGCAATCGCCGTAGAAGCCAAGATCTCGGTGAATTCCCCTACCGGCAAACAAGTCCTCATGGATGTAGCTGAACTCTACACGGTTAAAGATGGAAAAATTCAGGCGGTCAAAATGTACTATGACCCTACCGAGTTTCGACAAGAGTTTGGGATTTAGTTTTCTCCAGGGAATGTATTTTGGGAGGACTCGTATAACAGTCCTCCCAGTGTTTAGAAAAGCTAAATTCTGAGGAGTGAATGATGAATACCTGGCTATATCCTGCGAACATCAAGTTCTATGATGTATTATCGGCTATGAAGAAACCCACGGCCTACTGGCCCATGAAGTCCAAGGTGGAGAAAGGCGATTTGGTCTATATGTACCTGGCCGCCCCCTATAAACAAATCGCCTACCGGGCGAAAGTGACCGAAGTGGAGATGGATGAGGCACTCGTGAAAGACCACGTCTACCCCTATCTCAAAGGGAAACCGGAAAAGGGTAAAAAACTCACCTTTATGCGGCTCAATAAAATTGAGCGATTCGAGCTCAGTGAAAATTCAGATCTGGCCTTGGAAAAGCTAAAGACTCAAGGCCTTAAAGGCATGCTAATGGGCCCCCGCAACCTGGACAACAACCCTAAACTGTTGAAATACATAGAAGACAAGTCATGAGTGCCTACGAACAAGCGGCTAAAAAACTGTTGCGCCGTAAGGGAGTAGAGCGTTCGACCATGATGAACTCACCCTGCCTGAGAGTGGATGGGGAGTTTTTTTCCATGATGTTTGAGAAGGAAAACTGCCTCATCGTGAAGGTGTCGCCCGAACGCGTGGATGACCTCATTGCCCAAGGGATTGGGCGTGAGTTTAATTTGACACGCAAGCGGTTTAAAGAATGGGTACTGATCCCTCAGGACCATAGCCAAAACTATGAAGGCCTCATGTCTGAGGCCTTGGAATACGTGCGCAAATAGCTATTCCGCCGAACCGCCCATGAGCGGCAATGGTGCTCCCAAACAACTCGCTACCACACGAAGAAATTCCTGAGCCCTGGGTGATACCTGATCATCGTGAGCCGCGCAGTACACCAGCGCCTTGAGCAAAAACTCCTTGATTCTGGGTTTTGTGGCCTCCAGTTTTCCCATGGCTTCATCCAACTGACGTATGGATACCTTATCCCGGGTGATAAAGCTCAGTCCCTTAAGCTCATACTTTTCAACACAAAGATTAAATGACTTCTCAGCGGCACCTTCTTGTGTATGCTCAAGATGGCAAACCAATGAGCACAACAAAGACAACTCCTGGTTTATAGAGGCTGTTTTGCCCCTGGATTCTTTCGCCGGCTTACGCAGCCCAAAACTTTCATCCAGTTGTTGCTTCAAAAGCCGATAGAGCACCCATTCGTCCAGGTCGATTTTCTTATCCGCCAATATCAGACTGTTTATATTTTTTCGAAAAACACTATATTGCTTTGGAGACAGGCTACGTAGAGCGGGGAAACAGACCTCAAACAACGGCAATCTTAATGCCCTTTCCAAACCAGCGACCATAGGATAGATCTTACGCGCGCTTGAAAAAACTTGGACGTCCGAATTTTCCTGCAAGTGAGTCCACTGAATGGATCGCAGTCCCTCATCGCGATGCAATAACAAGCTATACGCCACAGCACGCGCACCAAAAGGATTACGGGCCTCGTCTAGAAGCGCTGCGGGAATCTGTTGCAGCAATTCCTGCGCATGCTCCATATCTTCAGTGCTGGCATTGCCAATCTTCTCGATGGCCTCCAGCACCGTTCCCACCATCACCGAACCCGTCAGTATTGTTTCCGCGACTTGTCTTTTAATATCCTTTTTCTTTATTGATTCGGAAATATCCATCAGTTTTTCAGGCAGGATAAACTCACCATCCCAATTGGGTTCGATCCTCTGAATTCTTTCTTTCAAGGGAGGATGCGTACTGAAGAGGAAACTACTCACACCTTCGGAAAAATAGGCATGACTGTACTCCGACGCGGCAGGTGACTCCAATAAGGAACCTTTACCCATGCCGCCTATCTTTTTTAGCGCCCCGGCAATACCCATGGTATTTCTTGTGTACTGTACCGCCGAGGCGTCGGCCAGATATTCACGCTGACGACTCACAATGGACTTGATCCAGTTACCAAAAAAGACACCACCGTATCCAATGATCATCAGGCCCAGTCCTAAAACAAAAAGCAACCCCGCCGCCTTCCCGCTATCTCGGCTACGAGAGCGACGCATATAGCGCATGGACCGCAGCAGATACTCACCCATAATTCCAAGCAGTAAAATTCCGTGCAGCAAACTGATGAGGCGGATGTTCAACCGCATATCACCATTGAAGATATGACTGAACTCGTGAGCGACTACGCCCTGCAATTCCTCTCGGTTCAGATAGTGAATGGTGCCTTGGGTCACACCGATCACCGCGCTGTTCGGGCTCCAGCCTGCGGCAAAGGCATTTATCGTCACGTCATCCAATAGATACACCACAGGAACCGGCGTGCCGGAGGCAATGGCCATTTCCTCCACCACATTCAGGATTTTTTTATGCTCAGGGTCTTTGCTATTTTGGGGAATGAGGCGACCACCCAGGGATTCAGCGACAACCATACCACCCGAGGAAAGTGTAGAAAGCTTGTAGAGACTACCCCCCAACACAAAAAGCAGCACCACACCCGATGTGATGAGGAAATTCGGGGTATTGAACGCCTGCTCATAAGACACCGTCGCCGCCCCCGCTACTGCCCTCGAGTGATCAAAGACCAGCACTGCCAGAACCAGTATATTGGTTAAAACGATGAGTATGAGAATCGCCAAAACAAACAACAGCACCAACACTGCTGTGTTCCGTTTGGCCTTGGCCTTGGCTTCGAAGAAATTCATCGCGTATATGTAGCCGCTTTAGAAAGAAACCTTGGGTGCTTCCTGAATCTTTTCCTTGTCCGGGATATCCAGCATTTGCGCATCCTTGCCGTGCCCAAACGCACCAGCAAGAAAATTTTGTGGAAAGGATTGCTTATAGGTATTGTATTCCATCACCGAATCATTAAAGGCCTGCCGGGAAAAGGCCACCTTATTCTCGGTGCTAGTCAACTCTTCAGACAATTGCATCATGTTTTGATTGGCCTTTAAATCGGGGTAGGCCTCCATAACTACATTCAGTCTGCCCATGGCACCCATGAGATTCCCTTCAGCCGAACTCAGATTTTTAATCGCGTCGGGATTGCTGGGATCGGCATGTGCGGCGTTTAGTCCTTCCGAGGCCGCGTTCCGTGCACGGATCACGTCTTCCAGAGTTTGACGCTCGTGACTGAGGTAGGCCTTGGCCGTTTCCACCAGATTGGGAATCAGGTCGTATCGACGCTTTAGCTGAACCTCGATTTGAGCGAAGGCGTTTTGCAGGCGATTCTTCAGCGCCACCAGCTTATTGAAAATCACAATCAGGTATAGAATCAGTATCGCAACCACACCTAAAGCAATCATGGTATTTGTATCCATTGGCACTCCTCGTTATACGCGCCAGATGCGCAAAATTAGATCACTGCAATCAAAATAATAATAGAAACGCTTAGCAAGGACGAGCCCAGACTCTTAATATGTTCTTGATCATATAAACAGACAGGCTAGCATTTAACTTTCAATTTTCATAAAGGAAAAACCGTATGAGACGCGTTGTAGTCACCGGCATGGGTATCGTCTCCAGTATAGGCAACAATACTGCGCAGGTTCTGCACAATCTTAAACAAGGGAACAGCGGAATTACGGCGCAAAAAGACTATAAAGAACGAAATTTCCGCAGTCATGTTGCCGGCACCATTAAGCTGAATGTTGAACAGGCGCTGAGCCATCGCACGCGTCGTTTTATGGGAGACGGCGCGGCCTACTCCCATATTGCAATGGACGAAGCCATCGTAGACGCCGGTCTGGAAGAGAAAGATATATCAAATGTGCGCACAGGCCTGGTCGTGGGTTCGGGAGGTCCGTCTACGAGCGCTATTGTGCGATCTGCACAAATTGCCCTAGAGCGCGGGGTAAAAAAAGTGGGACCCACGCAAGTACCCAAGGCCATGTCCAGCACCTGCTCCGCCAATCTAGCAACGCATTTTAAAATAAAAGGACTGAGTTATTCCATCAGCTCGGCCTGCTCTACATCCGCACATTGTATAGGAAATGCCTGTGAATTGATTCAACTCGACAAACAAGACATTGTCTTCGCTGGTGGCAGTGAAGAACTAGACTGGACCTTTAGTCTCTTGTTTGACGCTATGGGCGTGCTATCCAGCCAATACAACGAGAACCCAGCAACTGCGTCGCGCCCCTTCGATAGCGACAGAGACGGCTTTGTCATTTCCGGTGGTGCGGGAATTTTAATTTTGGAAGAACTGGAGCACGCCAAGGCCAGGGGTGCAAAAATCTATGCAGAACTGGTGGGCTATGGTGCAACATCCGATGGTGCTGATATGGTAGCGCCATCCGGCGAAGGTGCCATGCGTTGCATGAGGATGGCGATAAAAAATACCAAAGGCCCTGTAGACTACATCAATGCACATGCCACCTCGACGCCAGTTGGCGACGTCCAGGAGGTCAATGCCATTCGAGAGGTCTTTGGAACAAAACAGCCGTTGATCAGCTCAACCAAATCCCTGACCGGACACGCGCAGGGAGCTGCAGGCGCGCATGAAGCAATCTATTCCATACTTATGCTTAATCAGGAATTTATATGTAAATCTGCAAATATTGAATCGCTGGATTCTACTATCTCGGATGCAAACATCGCCTTGGAAACCATTTTCAACACAAACATAAATACGGTATTGAGTAATAGTTTTGGATTCGGCGGTACCAATGCAGCCCTGGCGTTCTCTCGTTTATGAGACTAGACTCGCGCACTATTCTCCTGCTTAACTTTTTGGCTGGAAAAAATCTTCAATAATATCTTGGGGTGAAAAAAGGTAGTGGGCCTCTCCAGCATATGCAGGACTTTCACATAGGCCGTGGTGACTTCTTTATCAATGGTGGCGGCCCTGGCGATGCGATCACCCATGGTGTGTATCGCTGCCAAACCAAACGGCCTGTTCTCCACCTCCGTACCGGACCAACGCAGATCTTCGTTACCTGAAACAATCCAGGGGTCTTTATAGGTATCGGTCAGAACCTGCTGTAGTGTTCGTGTATCTTGTGCAGTGTGCAATATCTCATTCAAACGCACACTGGCAATCGCGGCTGTGGCCATGCCTTGTCCGTAAATGGGGTTAAAGGATGAGATGGCGTCTCCCACCACAAGAAAACCGTCAATCCAGTCCCTGTTTTTTGCAAAACGATGAAAATAGTTCACGTCTTTATGAAACACCTTGATGGTATGAGGCTTAGCTTCCTTAATCGCCTCATAGATCACGGTATCGCGTACTGAACGGGTAAATTCCAGTATCTCATGCCATGTCTCAGGTGGATAGTTTCGATTGAAACCAAAACAAGTCAAAACATATCGACCCTCTTCCACCGGCACCAACACAGCACCGGTGGGATTATTGGGACTTCTGGCCATCACGATGAGGCCACGCTTATTGCCCGGCAGATTTAGCGGCATATTAAACCAGGCGGATGTATAGCCTATAAAAGGCTTTACGATTTCTGATTTAACGTGAATACCTTTTTCTTCCACCAATTTTTTTGCGTCAGAACCTCTCCCTCGTGCGTCTACTGCCAAATCCGCAGCGCGGGAAATCGTTTCGCCCTTGCTGGTGTAAATGACTCGGTGTTGTCCTTCGCCGAGTTCAATTTGCTGGACGCGTACCGAGTCCTTAAAAACAATATTATCTGAATTTTCCAGAATCAATTTTCGTAATAGGGTTTCGAGTAAAGCCCTGGAAATACAAAGTGTGGAGATATCGGACCGATAAGTGGGCAGCATCCCTTCCTGGAAACAGCTGTACCAGTCTCGTGTAGCATCCAGGAGTACAGCGCCTTCTTCCAGGGCTAGCTTGCGTAATCCCGGAACCAGAGACTCCATGGCCGTTTCACCACCCGCCAGTATCAGGTGGGCATGTTGGGCCTGTGGGACATATTTTCGGGATGTTGAACTGAGTTCTTGCGGTATCGCATCCTTATCGAGGATCTCTATTTTATTGCAATGATCTTTTATCGCCGCCGCCGTCAACAGGCCACTAATGCTTCCGCCAACGATGACGGCCGTGTCAAATCTCATGGTATTGCGCTTCCCTTGCTTCACGAGGTCAACTGAGGCCTGGATTGCACCCCGATTTCTTCGATTATATCCGCTTAGACTAACCGGTTATAGTGCCTCATGAGAAGCTCACACAATGCGGCGACCCGTCTTAGTCCTAAACACATAACTTATTAATTTTATGGCGATATTTTTTTATATTTCCGGCCTAAACAACATGCTGGGCGCTTGCGTGAAGGGGGTGACTATGTTATACATTTTGGTCTTGTCTGTAAGGGGAACGGATCATGGGTGGAAAATGGAATTGGATTTCGCGTCTATTGATTGCCGCGTCACTGAGTTTGGTAGCCACAGCGTCCCATTCCGACCCCAATCTGAAAATACTCAGCCCTGAAGATGGCGCCACCTTTAAAAAAGGTGAATCGATTGCCGTAAAATATGACATTAAACCCGACCGGGGTGGCGACCACTCCCACATCTACGTAGACCATAAGGAAGCGGGAATACTGCGCCGAAAGAAGGCGACGTTTACCCTGAGCCCGCTTCCCGAGGGAGAACACTCCATTTGTCTCAAGGTGGTCAATAAGGCGCACGCCCCGATTGGCCAGGAGACCTGCATTATGGTGACGCGCAAGTAAACCATGCAGTGGGAAAATCTCTATTACGCACTAACACAATTCATCCATAATTTTGGAGCAGTGGCCATCGTCGCCGGGGCCTTTGCCGCCTTAAAATTACCGGCGGAATCTTTGGAAATAAAACACAAACTGGCCTGGCTGGTGTTGATTGCCTGGTGTGCGCAGGCCGGCAGCGGCCTGATCTTTGGTGGAATCAGCCTGTATTTTTACGGCGAGACCCCAGATTTACATGCCACAGCCCTTGTCGCACTGATTATTAAAATGATCTGTGCCGCTTCCAGCATAATTCTGTCGCTGCTCTATGTATTAAAGGCGAGTAGTTGGACAGCTCGTGGGCGCCACAAGGTGTGGCATTCCTTGGCCGGTTTTGGCGGAATTGCGCTGACTGCCGCAGCGTTTTTAAGATGGTTTTCCTAGTAGTATGAATATAAAAAAAACCCGTTTTAGTTGTCTTACCGCATTCCTTTCCTGCGTTGCTTTTCCTCTTCTCGTGAGCACCGATATAAGCGCAGCAGAGTTCACCAATTTCATGGGCATTAAACTCGTCGATATCCCAGCAGGTAGTTTTGACATGGGTTCATGCAAAATGACTGAAGGCATGCGTAAAGAGAATCGAAAACGCAGCTTTTTGGGGCTGCCCACTGTCAAACCGGAATGCGGCGAAATCAATGTAAACGCCAATGAAAATGAAATACCGCGTCACAAGGTGAGCATTCGCAAATTTAAACTGGCGAGTACTCCCGTCACCTCGGGACAATATAAAAAATACCTGGAAGCAATAGGCGAAACAAAAAGTAAAGACGATTGGGGTCTTTATAATGAAGAATTTATCCGACTCAATTCGTATGGTGAAAACGCGCCGGTCGTCCAGGTTGCCTGGCATGAAGCCCAGGAATTTATCCGTTGGTTAAACGAAAACAAGCCCAATAGCGATAAACACATCTACCGCATGCCGTCAGAGGCGGAGTGGGAATACGCCTGTCGAGCCGGAAAAAAGCAAAAATTCTGTGGCAGCGATAACGTGTTCGATGTCGGCTGGGTAAATCGTAATGAAAGCGATCACCAGCACGAAGTGGCCAGCAAAAAGGCCAATGCCTGGGGTCTGTATGATATGTCCGGCAGTATCTGGCAATGGGTGGAAGATGTGTACCATGACAATTACGTCGGTGCACCTAGCGATGGCAGCGCCTGGACCACCCTGAGTATGGATGCCAATGTGGTTTTACAACGCGCGATTAGTCAAGTGGAGTCTTCCATGGCAAAGAGAACGACTTCCGAAATTGAAGGTGCGCTTACGATAGAGCGACTAAACTATGATGCCAGATCGAAAGAACGTCGCGGTGTGCCCTTGAAAAGCGAGGCCATCGCTTCCCGTGTATTAAGAGGGGGTTCCTGGCGTTTTAGTGAAGCCTTCTCGCAAGCCACTTATCGCCTGGCCGGAGAACCTGGTAACTGGTATTACGGCAACGGCTTTCGCATTGCGGCGACCCTGCCATAGAGGAGCATGTCGTGATTAAAGATTTAACGCTGAAATCGTCACTCATGCTCTGCTTTCTGCTGTGCAGTATAGCCACTTCGAACGCACAGGCCGCAAAGAGTGGCACATATAAAAATTTTCTGGGCATGGAGTTTGTAACCGTCCCCGGTGGTAGCTTTATGATGGGCTCCCCTTCGAATATCACAGGAATTATGTTTGACGAACTGCCACAGCATAAGGTCAGTGTTCCCAGCTTTCAAATCATGTCTACTGAAGTCACGCTGGCGCATTTTAAAGACTATATAAAAGAATCCAGCCGTATCGATTTGGTGACCGATGAATTTATGGATGCCAACTCCCATGGAGATGCGGCACCCGTGGTGTTTGTTTCCTGGAATGATGTGCGTAAGTTTGCTTACTGGCTAAATCAAAACAAACCCGCCAGTGACAAGGGCAGCTATATGCTGCCCAGCGAGGCACAATGGGAATATGCCTGTCGCGCAGGAAAAGATACCGATTACTGTGGCACCGGAACCGCTGGTTCACTGGGATGGTATACTTCCAAGACCACGGTCTATCAGCAAACTGTGGCTGGTAAGTCACCCAATGCCTACGGCCTATACGATATGAGTGGCAATGCTAGAGAATGGGTGGAAGACTGCTATCACGATAATTACGAAAATGCCCCCTCTGATGGCAGCGCATGGACCAATCAGTGTCAGTCTACAAATCGTGTATTGCGCGGTGGCTCATGGAAAGAAGAAGCGGAAAAAGGACGCGCCAGCAATAGACTTTCTGCAAAACTCACCAGTCGTAGTCCTATTTTCGGATTTCGCATCGTTCGAATTCTTAAATAGAGAAAGACACCCAACTCGTCTCGAAAAAACAAGCTGAGTGCCATTACCATCTTATTACTTGGGTGGCTTCATATCCTCTGCACTTGTCCCCATCAATTGGGCCATTTTAATCGTACCATCACCCATACACTCTCTTAACTCCTGAACCCATTCCAATGCCTCCTGCTTCGAGTCTGCACTGATCACAGTAAATCCAGGAATCAATTCCTTACCTTCGATAAAAGGCCCATCCGAGATAGAAAAATTTCCCTTCTCCAGCGTAACGTAAGTCACGTCCTTAGGAAGTTTACCCGTGGCGACAATTTTTCCGCTCTCAAACGATTTCTGCATGAATTTGCCCATTTTGGCCATTCCTTCAGGACTGGGTGGGTTCATGGGAGTATTCTCACCCATAGTGAAATAAACAAAAAATTGCATGGTTTCTTCCGCAAGATCCAGATCACCCAGCAATCGCATCAAAGTGGCAAGTACACGGCCCGAGTCTTTTTTATAGATATTGGATATTTCGAGGTGAACCGGATCAAACATAGACTAGAAAGGAGCAGGATACGTCCTTCGTATCTCCTCTATTCCATTCAGCACTTCATCTCCCAGGTCTACTGAAACGGAAGCGATATCTGTTTTCAGTTGAGACATGTTCGTCGCACCAATCAAAACCGAACTCACAAAGGGTCTGGAGGCAACAAATGCGATCGCCATTTGGCAGGGGTCTAGTGAATGCGTTTTTGCCAGCACAATATAACGCTCGATAGCGCTTTCTGTTTGAGGACTAGGCCTGTGTTCTACTCGGGTTTCAATTGTTAATCGGGCACCTTCCGGACGGGCACCATTGAGATACTTGCCGCTCAACATCCCTCGACACAAAGGCGACCAGGCCAGTAATCCACAGTCTTCATTGATCGCGATTTCACTCAGATCCGATTCGAAGTGGCGACAAAGCAGAGAGTATTCATTTTGAATGGAAACTGCTCTGGGCAAATGGTGTTGACTAGACATTTCCAGCCATTTACACATACCCCATGCGGTTTCATTGGACAAACCAAAATGTCTGATTTTTCCTTCGGCGATCAGAGACTGCATCGTCTCCAATACTTCCAAGAAATTATCCTGCTCTTTTTGTGTATCAAATGTCGGCGCGTAGTTCCAGGTTTTACCGAAATGATAGGAACCTCTATTGGGCCAGTGCAACTGGTAAAGGTCTATATAATCGGTTTGCAGGCGGGTGAGGCTGGCTTCCACGGCCTCTAGCACATTCTTCCTATCGATAATGGCGTCTTTTTCCCTGATCCATGACAGACCCGGGCCGGTAATCTTGGTGGCCAGAATCACTTTTTCACGGTTTTTCCGCGCAGCAAACCAATTACCTATGATGGTCTCTGTGGTGCCGTAGGTCTTGGGGCTGGGTGGAATAGCATACATTTCGGCGGTGTCAAAAAAATTAATACCACTCTCAAGCGCGTAGTCCATTTGCTCAAACCCTTCCTCCTGCGTGTTTTGCAGGCCCCAGGTCATGGTTCCCAGTCCGATCAGGCTCACATCCAGATCGCTTCTGCCCAGTTTACGATATTTCATAACGTTCCCTAGCGATTTACCCTAGGGACTATCATAAAGCCTTAGACGTGTTTTTGCATCCGCTAAGAACAGTTTTAGGGGTGTAGACTTTGCTACTCCTAAACGGACTCAACAGATTGAAATCTGAGAAGGAAAATAGATGGATGTTTAATTCGTTCAGCTCGCTTTTTTTGCCTTGTTTTTCTTATTGACGGTAGCAGTAACCACCATGTTTCTACCGCCGTCTTTCGCCTGATAAGCTGCTTCATCTGCTTTATCGAATAGACTTTGAAAATTGTCACCGGCTTCCAACTGAGCAACCCCGATACTTGAGGTAATCGTGATTCCATCTGGCTTACTCTCTTCAATGGCCTTGCGATAGAACTCAGCCTTCGCTGCCGCATCTTCCAGACCACAATTGGTCAACACCATCACGAATTCTTCACCACCGAATCGGGCCACGATATCTTCAGCTCGGCAGCTTAGTTGCAGAGTCCCTGCTACCGAGTGTAAAACGGTATCCCCCACCGAATGCCCGTGTGTATCGTTGATATTCTTAAAGTGATCCAAGTCAAATACCATCAAGGCCAAGGACAGTTTGTGTCGTACCGCATTGCTTACATACTTAGGGCCAATATCAAAAAGGCTATGCCTATTGTAAAGACCAGTAAGGTGGTCGGTTAGTGCCAGTTTCATCAACTGTTGTTTTTGCACCTTAGACTTGGCCAACAAACGTTTTGTTTTGATTAAATTGGCCGACCGTATCAGTATTTCGCCTTCATTATAAGGCTTTAGTATAAAATCGTCTGCGCCTTGTTCAAGGAGCGTATTTCGCGTCGCTTGATTTGCTTCTGCTGAGACCATCAGAATCGGGGTGTCACTTTTTATCAGGCTTTCATATCCTCTGACATAGCTGATAACGTCGGAACCTGTCTCGCCATTTTCCAAATGATAGTCAGATATAATCAAATCAAATTCCTGGCGACTAAATTCCTTCTTCATCTCTGCAATCGAGGTAACATGCACAATGTTTTGCTTATTCCGTTCAAACAACACGGTAGTTAACTCTGCAAGTGCTTTCGAATCTTCAACCAAAAGAATATTGGCGGCCACATCAAACAACCTGGACTTGATTCTACCAAGTAGAAGCTCGTTCAGTCCTGCCATATCTTTTTTAACGATTGCTTTCTTAAAGCCCGCCCGGCGCGAACCTTCATCTAAGGAGCCATCACCGCCAGACGTACATAATATGGGGTA
>JAOUPJ010000055.1 GCA_029879945.1 Gammaproteobacteria bacterium | reverse complement strand
CAAACCTGGGGACCGGGCAATATACCTGAACCGAAAATCTTTTTCAGCCCCCGCAGCAAGCCAGGGCAGCCCAACATTTTCTATTCTACTGTTTTTTATCATATTTATTTCATCCACTCAATTGCATGCCGGCAATCTGTGGACTGAAAAATTGCTGGGCGAGGCCTTGGTGACGACCAGTAATGACAAAGAGGTGGTATGGCTGGATGAAAATGGTTGGCAGATTTTTTCCCTCTATAAAGAAAGCCCCAGATCCGATCTTCAAGGAGGTGTGATTCTTTTGCATGATGTGGGAACCCATCCGGACTGGCCCCAGATCATTGCGCCCCTGCGCCAAAGGCTCACTCAATCAGGCTGGAACACTCTATCACTTATGATGCCCAGCTTTGATGACAACCAAGATGACAATGAAAGCCTGCAATGGCTCTATGTGGACAGCGAGAAGCGTATCACTTCCGCCATCAATCATTTTCAGAATAAAAACGTGTTGAATATCGTGATTGTGGCCCATGGGCACTCCGCCAGCGTGGCCGCTCATTATCTTTCGCAACAGCCAGCAGACTCGGTCAGAGCACTGGTGGGAATCGGCTTTACAACCCGACCAGAGCAGCCTGGGGCATGGCAGGACGTGGCCAGTAGTCTAAGCAAATTACAGATACCGGTCTTGGATATCTATGGTGAACTGGATAATCCAGACGTGCTCAGAGGAGCCAACTCCAGACTGGAGGCCGCCCAGCGCAGTGGGCGTGCGAACCCGACACAAACGAGCCCACAACGAACCGTGAAGGTACGTCAATTGGCCTGGAAAAAGACCCAAAATCTGGGCTACCGCCAACTCAATATAACGGGGGCCGATCATTACTTTTCCAAACAACAGGACCGCCTAATCAACCAAATCGATGGCTGGCTTCGCGTCTACGCACAGGGCCAAGAAATTCAGACTAAATAATTTTTTGTCTTAAGCTTCTCTATATCTTAACCGTGTTAAACTAATGCCATGATTATCATGGTTTTGCATCTGTTTGCTGCACTGGTCTGGGTAGGAGGAATGTTCTTCGCCTATACGTTCCTGCGCCCCGCTGCGGTGGAAAAACTTGAACCGCCGGAAAGGCTGGAACTGTGGTCCTCTGTTTTTAGACGCTTTTTCCCTTGGGTTTGGCTGTCGGTTTTGGCCCTGCCCAGTTCAGGCATCTGGCTGGTGGGCGAACTGTACGGTGATTTGGCCTCTTCTCCTGTAACAGTAAAGGCCATGACTACCCTGGGACCCATAATGGGTGCCCTGTTTGCGATTGTCTTTTTCTTTCCCTATCGACACCTAAAAACCCATGTCGCAAATAAAGACTACCCGGCTGCAGGGAAAAATCTGGCCACCATACGCAAAATCATTGGCTTCAATCTGATCTTGGGTCTAACTGTGATGACGCTGGCCGGTTTGAGTCGATGAGAAACTGCAAATTTTTCTGTCTGTTGGTTACATTTTTCATTTCCCTTCTTATAGAAGATGTTTTCGCATCCCGTTATGAGCACTTTATCGTAGGCGCTGCAGGCGATACCGTTATCGATTTCAATACCGATATCCTGGGAAAGCACCGTTTTCTGGTACAAGCTTCCAGCGGAAATTTAGAAGTGTGGCGCTTTGATGGAACGAACGCAATCGTTTCATGGGAAACGCTCGGCCTACTCCCTGCGTACAATTTGAGCGGCGATATGGCCGCAATGAATGACAATAATAATTCCGTTTCGGATTTCGGAAGTGAAATTATCGTGGGGCGCAATCAAAGCGTCGATGGGCAGTACGCGGCAGTCTACTGGGAACAAAATGCCAGCCTGAATTATGTCCCAAAAAAGCTCGATCCGTATAAACGCGGAATTCTTCCCTGCCCAGCAGGAAGAGAACCCGGAACGGAGTGCTATCAGGTTTTTACAGATGAACAAGGCAAATTTATTCCCCCTTGGCCCGACCTAACAGTGTGTCCTACCGAGAATGCAGACTTTAACCTGGACCCCACCGCAGGTGTTGTCAACGCTGTTTACTACATTGACTGCGATGACCAGGCCGAGGCCCTGGATGTGACCAATAGTGGAATAATCGTGGGCATTAGTTATAAGGCGTCTGCACCTGATTTCAAACGTCCCGTCTATTGGGCAAAGGTAGAATCGAAATATTTTGCATTCGACCTAGGGCTCCCTCTTACAGCAGAAAAGAGTCTGGCACTGGATATCGATGACACCGCGCGATACCACGCAGAAGGGATCAAACTCAAACTCGACAAGTTCGCCGATGGGACAGGCTTAAGTGTCCTCGGTCACATTGTGACGGATGTTGTCGGAGAAACAAAAATCTACACCCCTCATCTTTGGTTTAATCTAAGCGTGGGCGGCCACGTGGGTCCCTTTGCCTTGCCTATCTCAAGCAACCAAAAAATTATCTCCATCGACTCAGGCGTGCCAGTGGGATATGAAACTATCAACTCAAGCGAACAGGCAAACGCCATGTTAAACCTGGGAGAGCCGAAGTACGACAAGGAAAAACCACCTCTATTTCAATATATGGAGGGTTGGGAGTTTACCAAGCTGCTTACCCAGTATGAAGGAAACAGCAGGCTCAACGCTATTTCATCTGCAGGTGCCATCGGTGCCACAATGATAGGCTCAGCCCCGAACTCCGCCGGGATTCAAACTGCTAGCTATCTCACACTTGCAGTCCCCGCTTTCTACAATCAGCAATGTTATCAGGAAGACTTGAATGATTTGCTAACGGGCAGCAGCAAACCCAATCTGACAGAGGCCCTATTGGTGGGTGGCCCCACCTTTAGCAATACGGTCTTGGCCAAAGACGATTTGGGAACCTACTATTTTCTAAATCCTGTAGATCCGTTTCGCGATATCGGCGTTAAAATTAACATCGACAAAAAAGGCCTGCTCGCAGAAGAGAATAACCGCTACACCATTCAAATCACGAACCATTCAAGTGAGTATGCTACCTGTGTCAAATTCTCTGTTAAAGACTATGTATATTTTCCTGAAGACCATTACCGCAGTTTGAAACAAGAACCTGGCGGAGTCACACATAAAAATGTAATTGCAGAGGGCATGCAATGTGACACCAGCTATATCGAAACGCGATGCACACTCACAAAACTTGAGGCAAACGAGACACGTACTGTGGTAATGGAAGTCGAACCGCGCCCCGTCTTGGTCGACCGAACCGTGCGTACACGGGTACAGGTCACCGCTCGCGAAGAAAGGCCGACGTTTTACAGCGATATCAGAGAGATGTTCGATGAAGACAGAAATAATGTAGCTGAAGCCTACACGCAGGTTCACCGTGACAAGTGTTTTATTGCCACCGCCGCGTACGGCTCACTGGGTCACCGTTTTGTCGAAGATCTGAGAGGCTTCCGAGATTCAGTCTTGTTGCAATCAGCAGCGGGGGCCTGGTTTGTGGATCTCTACTACCGTGTCTCGCCACCTATTGCGGACATTGTCAAATCCAGTGAAATATTGCGCGTAGCTGTGCGCATCTCCCTTACACCCATTGTGATGGTGATTCGTCATTCCTGGTTGTTGCACGTAATGGCGGTTTGTCTGCTTATGTCCTTTATCCTTCTTACTGCTTCTTGGAATCGGAATGTAGCTCCTCTTCCACCTGCTCGATACTGATGTGACGTACGTCTTTGCCTTTCACTAGAAATATTACATATTCACAGATATTCTTCGCGTGATCACCTATACGCTCAATGGCCCTTGCCGACCACATCACATCCAGCATACGGGTAATGTTACGCGTGTCTTCCAACATGTAGGTGAGTGACTGACGCATCACCGCGTCGTATTCAATATCCACTTTCTTATCTTCTTTGGCGACCTCTATCGCGGCCTCCGCATCCATACGAGCAAAGGCATCCAGCGTGTTCTGCAACATTTTCAGGACATGCTCTCCCAGACTACTGATTTCCACGTATTGATTTTTCGGACGCTCCAGCTCCGCCAAGCGCTTCGCCATTCGTGCTATCCGTTCTGCCTGGTCACCAATGCGTTCCAGATCAGTAATAGTTTTAATGACTGTCATAATCAATCGCAGATCCGAAGCAGCAGGCTGTCGTCTAGCAATAATATGGCTACACTCTTCATCAATGGCCACTTCAGCGAGATTCACATTGGCGTCGTTCTTAATGACTTCCTCAGCCAGCTCTGTGTCACCATCCACGAGTGCAGTAATAGCATTTCGTATCTGTGTTTCCACCATTCCACCCATCGCAAGGACTCGACTGCGAATTTCTTCCAGCTCGACATTAAAACGACGGGAAATATGGTGATCTATATTTAGCTTATCCATCTGGTGGCCCTCATGCCTTTAGCCGTAACGACCGGTTATGTAATCTTCTGTCTGCTTCTTTTTAGGATTGGTAAACAGGCTGTCTGTATCACCAAATTCTATAAGTTCACCCATATACATAAAGGCTGTGTAATCAGAAACCCGTGCTGCCTGTTGCATATTATGGGTAACGATAACGATGGTATATTTACTTTTTAGATCGTTAATTAGTTCTTCAATCTTTAATGTTGAGATCGGGTCCAAAGCGGATGCGGGCTCGTCGAGTAGCAAGACTTCCGGCTCAATGGCGATGGCCCGGGCAATCACCAATCTCTGCTGCTGACCGCCTGAAAGACCCAGGGCACTATCGTGTAAGCGGTCCTTCACTTCATCCCATAGCGCCGCGCCACGCAGAGACTTTTCCACCACTTCGTCCAGTATCCGTCGGCTTTTAACGCCTTGCAAGCGCAGGCCGTAGGCTACATTTTCATAGATAGACTTGGGAAAAGGGTTTGGCTTTTGGAATACCATGCCTACTTTTTGCCTTAGCTCCGCTACATCCAGGGCTTTGTTATTTATATTGGTACCATTGATCTCAATCTGACCCTCTATTCGACAGGTTTCAACCAAATCGTTCATTCGGTTAAAGCAACGCAGAAGAGTCGATTTGCCGCAGCCGCTAGGACCAATAAATGCGGAGACCCTTTTTTCGGGGATACGCATATTGATATTATGCAAAGCCTGCTTGTCACCATAAAAAAGCTGGAGATCTCTGGCCTCGATGCAGATATTTTCATTTCTAAGAGATAAATGTGAACGCGCGCGTCCCAATGCCTCCAGATCAAAACCGTGCGTCATAGATTCCCTCGTGCTCATATTACAAGTACCTATCCACTATGATCGATATTTTTCACGCAAACGATTTCGAAAATAAATCGCTGCAAGATTCAGAACAATAATGACTGCCACCAAAAGCAATGCCGTTGCATAGACCAGGGGACGAGCCGCCTCCACGTTAGGACTCTGAAAGCCCACATCATAGATGTGAAAGCCCAGATGCATAAATTTTCTATCCAGATGCAGGAAGGGGAAGTCGCCGTCCATGGGTAGAGTGGGTGCCAGTTTCACAACGCCGACCAACATCAAAGGGGCCACTTCACCTGCCGCTCGGGCAACCGCCAAAATTAAACCCGTCATCATCGCGGGAGTGGTCATCGGCAATACCGTTCTCCACAAAGTCTCTGCCTTGGTCGCTCCCAAGGCCAGACTCCCTTCCCGAATGGCTTTAGGCACTCGAGACAGACCTTCCTCGGTCGCGACAATAACAACCGGCACAGTCAGAATTGCCAATGTTAAGGAAGACCACAATATACCTGGCGTACCAAAGGTAGGCGAGGGTAATGCTTCGGGAAAAAAGAGCTGATCCAGGCTGCCCCCCAGGAAATAGACGAAAAACCCCAGCCCAAAGACACCGTAAACAATCGAGGGCACACCGGCAAGATTGTTTACCGCAATGCGAATCACTCGCGTTAGAAATCCCTGCTTCGCGTATTCGGAGAGATACACGGCAGCAACCACTCCGAAAGGCGTCACAATAATGGCCATGATGATAACCATCATCACCGTCCCAAAAATGGCAGGAAAGATGCCGCCTTCGGTATTGGACTCCCGGGGTTCGTCAAATACAAATTCGACCAATTTTTCTATATAGTGAGCCAGTTTTGAAAAGAGGCCCATGGCATTGGGTTCATAAAAACGAACAATCTGTGCCAGCGGGATATTGAGCTCACGTCCATCGGATATCTTTGCAACAAGGACATCTCGCTTGATTTCAGTATACAGTTCATTCAGTCGCTTCTGTAAACCCTGATATTCAGACTCCAGAGCGCTACGCTCCTGCGCCAGTTTCTGCTCGATTTCCGGAGTCAGCTCTTTTTCAAGTTCATAACCACGTCTTTGCAGGCGCAGGCGCTCCATACTATAGTTGATGGAACCGATTTCCGATTTCTCGATAACCCGAATTTGCTTGTGCAGTTCCTGGGCACGCTCCAGTGCTACGGCTAAATGCTCTTTCGTTGCATCGCCCTGAGCGATAGTATCCTGCCCGCGTTTGAGGGCAACAAGAAAACCAAAGAAATTCCCCCATTCTCTACGCTCGATGACGACAATATTTTCGGGATATTGAATATTTTTAAGAAATGGAACAGGCACCCAACGAAAATCACTGCCGAGTAAATCTCGATTACCCACCTTGACTAGCTGGCGTTCAATCCTCGGATCTAGTCCTTCCACATTGACGCCTGTATTTTTCAGGCGATCAACCGATACGACTTCACTTTCGTGCACCTCACCAATCACCAACACGGCTTCAGTGCCCGGCAACTGATACTCGGCCTGGAAAACAGGAGTCGCCCAAAAATGACCAAATCCACGCACGGCAATCAGCATGATCAAACCCAATACAACAATCAGGCTCACACTTACGGCTGCCGCATTTAACCAGACCCAGGGGTCACCACTTTTAAACCATTTACGCATTATAAAGAACTATATTTCTTTCTTAACCGCTGACGGACCAATTCCGCCATGGTATTGAACACAAAGGTAATCAGGAACAAAACCAGCGCCGCCAGGAAGAGGATGCGATAGTGCGTGCTCCCCACTTCCGACTCTGGCATTTCCACCGCGATATTGGCTGACAAGGTACGCATGCCCTGAAAAATACTCATATCCATCACCGGCGTATTACCCGTCGCCATGAGTACAATCATGGTCTCACCCACTGCCCGTCCCAATCCGATCATAATGGCCGAAAAAATGCCTGGACTTGCGGTGAGGATCACTACTCTTATCAGAGTCTGCCAGGGTGTCGCGCCTAAGGCCAGCGAACCAAATGTCAGATGCTTGGGAACATTAAAAACCGCATCTTCAGCTATGGAAAAGATGGTCGGAATCACCGCCACACCCATTGCAATGCCAACCACCAGTGAGTTGCGCTGATCAAACTCCAGGCCCAATTCGTTACCTAACCACAAACGCATATCGCCACCAAAGAAAGCGGCCTCCATAGGCTGACTCATGCTCATGCTCACCCAACCCAAGGCGATAACGATGGGGATTAAAATTGCGGGTAACCAACCATCGGGGATTCTCGCGCGAAGATTAGAGGGGATTTGTTGCCATAGATAGGCAAACAACAGTACACCCAGAGGCAAGATGATCAACAAACTAAACACCCCGGGCAAATGGCTTTCCACGACGGGCGCCAGCCACAGGCCAGCCAGAAACCCGAGTATGACTGTGGGCAAGGCCTCCATGACTTCTATAGTTGGTTTGACCATGGCCCTCATCTTGGGTGCCATAAAATACGCGGTATAGATCGCGCCCATCAACGCCAGTGGAACTGCAAACAATAATGCATAGAAGGCCGCTTTTAGCGTACCAAATGCCAGTGGCATAAGAGAAAATTTAGGTTCAAAATCGTTTGAGGCCGAAGAAGACTGCCAGACATAACCGGGTTCTTCGTAACTTTCATACCAGATCTTCTCCCACAAGACTGACCAGGAGAAATCGGGATGCTCATTTTCAAGTTTCACCAGTTGGTAACTGCCATTGAGCTCTTCAATCAGCACTGTGTCTGCTCGAGGCGAGAGCATGGCATGACTTAAGACACTGTCCGAGATTTTCTCTGAAGCCATCGTGCGCTTTGCCGTGCTGTGATGGACAGCAAGCGTGCCCTGAGCATCGATACTGATAAAACCCTTGCGACGCTGCTCTGTAACAAGGTCTGTAATTGCTGCGCTGGAGGGTTCTAGTTCGCGAATACGCGTTAGATGGACGCTATCTTCCCGGCGAACTGGAAACCATTGTTGGATGTGCCCATCAGAAGAACCAATAAGTAAAGATATACCGCCGGTAAGAAAACGAAACGCAGTCACTTGGGCGTTCTTACCTACTACAGGCACCCGCTCTATAAAAGTGGGAGACTGCTTGTCTCTGATATCAAAAACAGAGACTTCTCCATTGGTATGCGCCGCATAGAGTATGGCCTGATCTTGAGAGATCAGCAGTGCTTGAATACTGGAAAGATTTGAGACAAGTCCGCGCGTGATGACAAATTCTTTTTCTTCTGAAAGCTCACCCATCAGGCCATCTGATTCAGAACCAAAACTGGCGATGACGAGGTTGTTATTTTCACCGAGTGCTACAATGGTGGTGGACTCCTCACCCACTTCCACCGCAATTTTTTGCAACTCATCACCCTCTTCAGAGACCTGCACCGGCTCTTCGCCAAGCGGATACTCCAATTGAGGTATGACTTCACGACCACCCTCAGTGTAGTTCAGGCGAAAACGCTGCTTGGCTACCAGGGCCTGTCCATTTGAAAAGCCGTACGCGATTGTGGCGCTATTTAGATTTCCGGCAGCAAATGAGGTGATTTTTACTTCTTCAGGCTTAGGCAGGGTTTTGTTCTGCAAGACCTCACCTGTTCGCGCGTCAAAAAACACGCCAGCGCCCTGCTCAGTCCAACGGACGGCAATCTCGTTTTGTTCTTCGATGGTGATATGTACTGTTTTACCAAACGAAGGCCCAGGTTGCGCATAGCTACCCGAACGTTCCAACGAGGCAGGCAGAAAAAGCGGAATTACTACATAAAGCAGATAGAAGAAAATAAGCAGGATAGCGATTATGACGCTTACGCCACCCACCCCCATAAAATGAGTGGTCAGCCTGTCTTTCAACCTGCGCATGGAGGTGGAAACAACGGGTCTTTGGACGGTA
This sequence comes from Gammaproteobacteria bacterium, assembly GCA_029879945.1. GTDB lineage: Bacteria > Pseudomonadota > Gammaproteobacteria > S012-40 > S012-40 > JAOUPJ01. Next base: position 5,936 of record JAOUPJ010000055.1, on the reverse strand, counting down.
TCGGTGGAGTTGGCCTGACTCATTTGTGGGAGCTTACGCCGCTAATGTTACAGAAATGTGACAACACCCCGCCCGATTTGGCGAGGTGTTGCCTTGTAAATTTATTTTAATTCTTTCAAATACTTATTTACGACCTTAGTAGGCAGTGCAACATAGCCGTCCTTTTCAACCACCTTTTGGCCCGTCTTGGAGAGGACCATGCGGATAAACTCTCTATCCAGTGGAGCCAAGGGTTTATTGGGTGCCTTGTTGACATAGACATAGAGGAATCGGCTCAATGGATATTTCCCTGAGACAGCATTCTCCGGAGTAGCCTCCACATAGGGACTACCCTCTCCCTTGCTTATGGGGATTGCATTCACCCCTGAGGTACGATAACCAATACCCGAATAACCTATGCCATTTAAAGAACTGGACACAGACTGTACCACAGAGGCCGATCCCGGTTGCTCATTCACAGTGGCCTTGAAGTCACCTTTGCAAAGGCCTTTTTTCTTGAAATAACCATATGTACCCGATACGGAATTTCTACCGAAAAGTTGTATATTCTTGTTAGCCCAGCTTCCGGAAAGACCAGCATCACCCCAAGTCTTTATGTCTTTGCCCAGACCACATTTGCGCGCAGAAGAAAAAATGGCGTCCACTTCCGGTATCGTCAACCCTTTTACTGGATTGTCTTTATGCGCATAAACCGCCAGGGCGTCAATGGCGACGGGTATGGCGTAGGGCTTATAACCAAAGCGCTTTTCGAAGGAGTGTAATTCCTTATCCTTCATTTTTCGACTCATGGGACCCAAATTGGCAGTCCCCTCCGTTAAAGCGGGAGGAGCCGTGGATGAACCTGCCGCTTGTATCTGGATATTCACGTTCGGATAGTTGCGTTTAAATTCTTCAGCCCAAAGCGTCATCAGATTCGCCAAGGTATCGGAACCCACGCTGGAGAGATTGCCAGAAACCCCGCTAGCCTTTTTATATTCGGGAAGACTGTCTTCTAAGGCATTGATTCCAAAACTAGAAATCAATAAGCCCAGAGCGAAAATTAATGAAGTTAAATTTCGTGTGCACATAGCTTGTCCTTCACGTTTTTGTTTATATGCGAAGCAGTGTAATAAGGGGATATGACAGTATTGTGACAATTAAGTCGAGCAACACCCTTTGTCTAATTGAATAGGTGGGCATGGTACATCGCCGTAAGAACAGAATACGCAGCAATCGCCCTTTTTAGCCTTAATCACAGCATGACATTGCGTGCAGTCGTAGAAATACTGACAAAAGTCAGTAGGCATGACGAGCTTTTCCGAATGACCACAATGGGGGCAAACAAGAGTAGACTCCTTAATAAACTCAGAAGACAAGTGCTATCCCTTTCCTGATGGTTGCAACTAACCTGGAATCGATTCTTCCAGGGCCACGAACTTTAACACCTGTTCCCAGAACTGTTCAAGGGCTATGGGCTTTTCAATATATCCATCAAAGCCATGTGAAAGAATTTCCTCCTTGTCGCCTGGTAAGGCCTTGGCGGTAATGGCAATAACTGGGAGTTTAGGGTGCTTCTTCTTTATATTCTCACACAGCACACACCCATCCATCAGAGGCATGCGAATATCTGTCATGACTAGACTATATTGACCGCTTTCCACCTTTGCCAACGCATCCAATCCATCTTTTGAAATATCGAAACGACATTCTATTTTTTTCAAAAGAATAGAGAGCAACGTTAGGTTTTGTTCATTGTCATCTACTATTAATACCATTTAAGCCTAACTAATTAAATTTAATAAAGGAAGAACTACCCTCAGCACTCAAGCTAATGGGCACTCGTTAAAGTAGCGGCTCAAATTCAATCCGAAAACGAACAAGCACTCCAAAGCAGATTAATTAGGCCCCAACTCCTTAAGTTTAGCCGGACTTACAAGCGTTTCAATCTTTATCAATGATCTTATGACGCTTTTTTCTATTGGACCGAAACTTTTCTTCTATTTTCCTACCCCATTCATTTTTAAACTACTTTCACAGTAGAAAAAACAAAGGTTATTCATTCGTAACCCCCCCTCAATTCGGCTTCCTGAGTCGACGTGTGGAATAAATCTAAGAACATTTCTTTTGTGACCAACGTCACAAAACCACCCCTGGCACTAAGGTTTTTATCTTTGAAAGGTCAACACATTAGTATAACTACCGATAAAAAAACATGGTTTTTCCCCTAAGATTTAGGATGCCTCAAGGCCCGCCAATACTAGGTAAAATGCATGAACGTTAATATTTCAAGCCCTTTATATCTAAAGATAAACAAGAGCGTATTTGTTCTCAGCTTACTGTTATTAGCCTTCTCCAATCCTGCTGATTCAGAAGAAAGAGTTTATACACTGGGCGTATTTCCTCACCTTCCACCCAAAGAACTTGAAAAAGTTTTTTCTCCAATCGCTGCAGACTTGGCGAAATCTACCGGAAAAAAATTCAAACTCAGATCAAACACTACATTTGACAAATTTAGTGATAGCCTAGGCAAGAAAGTATTTGATGTAGCCTTTTTACAACCGTTTGACTACATAAGCGTATCCGGTGATGACGGTTATCAAGCCGTTGCAACTCGCACAGAACCACTTAGCGCCGTTTTAGTAACACTTGAAGAAAAGCCTTATTCGAAACTGGATGAATTGAAAGGAATGCGCATAGCGTTTCCTCCTGAAACATCAGCAGTTAGGCATCTTTTCCAGTCACATATTGAATCTAGCGGTTATCAGTTCAAAAGTGATTTCTCAGTTAATTACCACCGTAGTCATTTATCCTGTATGCAACAAGTGGTCATTGGAGACGCCGAGGCCTGTGTTTCTGCGGCGCCTATGGTGCGTTTTTTTGAACACAAAATGAAAAGAAAAATGAAGGTGATCGCCGAATCCAAAAAGATTCCTCATGCTTTGTTTGCGATACATAGCCGTGTTCCCGAAAAAGACAAGGCAGCGATAAAAAGGGCAATTTTATCCTGGGGCACAACTGAAGAAGGAAAAAGATTACTCACTAGAGGCAGATTAAATCCATTTAAGGAAATTGATGACACTGCCTACGATGTAATCAGAAAAATGAAACAACAATAGAGTCACGCATGTCTAGTGTTCCATTAAAGTTTCGAATAGCAGCCATCATTTTCTCCCTTGAGGTAATAATGATGACTGTTACACTATATGTAACGTTTACTTATATCGAAGATAACAATTTTCAAAGAACAGAAATTAATGAACAAGTGCTAACCAAGCTTGTTTCAGAGCTGAGTAAAACGCCATTATTAACTGCTGAATATGATGAATTACAACCCTACATTGAGGAAATGGTTGCCGACCCCTTGGTTGACGAAATAGTTCTCGCAAACCACAAAAATGTAGTTGTTGTCAGCAATAACCTTACTCTCATTGGCGAAGCAATGCCAGAACTACATAATACCAAAGAGGCGAAATGGAAGACTCTTACGCTCAGCAACGGATCCGGAATAATTGGCGCCATCGCAATAAAGTTCTCACACAAATCATATAACGACACCATGATAAACTCTTATGAACTGGGCCTAAAGGTTGCTGCGTTAGGCATGCTAATTATAGCCTTTGTTGGTGTGTTCATCGGCTATCTAATGACGCGCAGGCTAGACCAACTTACAAAAACTGCACGGCAATTGAAAACAGGCAATCTACGTGTCAGAGCGAACATTTCTGGTAACGACGAGATAGCCATACTCGGAAAAACTTTTGATGAAATGGCAGAATCAATAGAAAATAATATTGAACAACTAATTGACACCCAAAGCCAACTCGAGGCACGGGTAAAAGGGAGAACCAGAGAACTGGCTATGGCAAAAGAAGAAGCAGAAAGAACCAATGAAGTGATGTCCCTTCTGATGAACAACCTGTCACGAGAAATACATACGCCACTACAATATCTTACCGACTATGCTCAAACTTCACTTGAGAATGAAAACAAAATCGAACAGAAAAGCGCGTTAAAAGAAATTGCATCCACCGGGAAAGCACTACTTAAAATACTAAATCGCAATTTAAATACTGCGGACTACAGCATCAACACGCTACAGGCTGACCCAACCGAAACTACCCTTCATGTTTTTATGAGTGACCTGGAATCCGTGTTTACATCCCGCTTAAAAAAACACAGCATCACTATAAACATAAACTACGAGTATCCGATCCCATCTTCATTGATACTGGACCCTTTCCGCGTCAAATTGATTTTACTGAACATCATAAACGACATCGCCGACACCGCTTCGCAGGCAACCATTCAATTTACACTCGCATACAACATACAGGAGCAATCTCTCAATATCCTGATTTTCGAAAAAAACCTATTAGAAGCTGAGCTTGATAGTGCTAGCCCCTATTATAAAACACTAAATCTCATCCAGCTAAAAAGCAGGAATTCTGCGCAACAAAGCCAAAGCTTTCTTGTCACTCAGAAACTAACCAATACGCTAAATGGAACATTAGTTAGACATGACTTAGAAAAAAGCGGGTTTGCCTATTACCTTTCAATACCTGCAGAACCTATTGGTAGTGCCAGAATGTTGGAACGAAGCGATATGAGTAAATCTAGAGACAAAACCAATTTAGTTGCAACAAAAAGCGAAAATCAAGTAGAAATGTTGGTTGGCAAAGTTTTACTTGTCGAGGACAATCTCGATATCCAGAGGCTAATCACTATGATTTTAAAACGCCTTGGGTTGGAAGTCGACACATGCATAAATGGCCAGCTCGCAGTAGAGGCCGTACGAACACACAGCTATGATCTCGTGTTTATGGACATTTCCATGCCCGTCATGGATGGCAAAGAGGCGGCGCGACTACTCCGAACACGAGGGGAGACGGTACCAATTGTTGCGCTCACAGCCGAAGCCAGTCGAGTGGAGAATTATCAGGAACTGGGATTTGATGCACTATTAGAGAAGCCGGTACCACATGAAATGCTAAAGGAAGTCATCAGTCGATATCTTGCGAGGAAAAGTGAGACGAAAATTTCTGAAAAAAATCTGGTTTCTACGATGATTCACGAAGATGAATTTTACCGTGAAGCTATATGCATCTTCGTAAGCAATCTTGAAGAAGAAGTCATTGAAATCATGGATTGCTGGCACAAGGAAGATCTAGTCCGCTTTAAAGCCAAGGTCCATCAGCTCAAAGGCACAGGGGGAAATGCGGGGTTTCCGATAGTCTCCCAATACTGCGAGGAGATGGAACGATTTCTGGAAAATGGTGACTACCAAAAAATCAGTGTACACCTGGAAACGCTGAGAATTCTAAGTTGGAAGATTTCCGGCAATCTGCCGCTTTATCAGAAAACGGGATAAAAGAGACCAGAGCAAAGAAAACTCTGGCCTCTTCCAAATTACTGTACGCCCAATTTTTCCTTGATGCGAGCCGCCTTACCTTGACGATCTCTCAGATAGTAGAGCTTGGCACGGCACACGTCTCCACGACGCTTTACTTCGATGGAATGAAGCATCGGGCTGTGCGTTTGAAACACCCTTTCCACACCTTCACCGTGAGACACTTTTCGTACGGTAAAGGAAGAATTCAAACCACGGTTACGCTTGGCGATAACTATCCCTTCAAAACCCTGTAGACGCTCACGCGTACCTTCCACTACCTTGACCTGAACAATGACGTTATCGCCAGGGGCGAAATTGGGTACGTCTTGTTTCATTTGTTCTGCTTCGATTTGATCGATAAGCTTGCTCATGTCATTCACTCCAAAAAGTCTTAACTATTCTGTTCCAATTTAAATTCGTTTAGCAATTCCAGCTCTTGCACTGACAGCTGGCGCGTCTCCAGCAAATCTGGGCGTCGCTGCCAGGTTCGCCCTAGAGACTGCTTCAATCTCCAACGGGCTATCGCCTGGTGATCCCCACTGGTCAGGACCTTGGGGACCGATTTGCC
>JAOUPJ010000284.1 GCA_029879945.1 Gammaproteobacteria bacterium | reverse complement strand
GTTGACAACGGTGAGTATAAGCGTAGTGTGGGATTCAAGAGTGCATCTCTATCCGTTCACCACATAGTTTATTAGGAACAAAAAAGCTCAACTTTACTGTTTAATCCGCATTACGCTTATACAGTGTTGTGGGTAGTATTTCGTTCGGGTCTACTTCAGTAATTTTCCCTTCTCGCAATACAATCATTGGACTATTCTTTTCTTTTTTAAACAGAACTAGCTTTCTGTAAGCCTCTTCAAGTCCTTTTACAATTTTGTCACGTTCTTCTTTTAATTGCTCTTTAGTTCCCATAAAATTTTTCTTTTAACTCTTCCCACTGTAAAATATTATTGACCGTAATATCATTCAATGAACCTTCTGCAATAATTTCATAGCTATCTCCAGAATTATTTACAAATAACCAATTGTCCACTCTGTGTAGAAACAGATTGAAAAAATTTTTCAATCCACTTTTATATCTTCTTCTTATCACTTCCTCTGGAATATGATGTCCACCTTCTTTTACTCTTGTGGCTACTCTAGAAATAGCCAATTCTTCCGAGTCTAGCAAAAAGAACAAACAGGTTACTTGATAACCGAGTTGCTTGGCTTTCTCAATGAATGTAACATAGCTTTTTGTCGAGAGTGTAGTTTCGAATGCGAAACTTTCACCTGCTTCCAAAAGGTTTTTAATCCTTTTCAACATCATTTTACCCGCTTCTATCCCCACTTTTTCTGGCTGAAAAGGTGAAATTCCTCTTGCAATTTCGTCTGCATTTACAAATTCCCTACAGTCAAGTATTTCTGGCAGAATTGTGTAAGAAGCAGTTGTTTTACCCGCTCCATTGCATCCAGCTATGACGTATAATTTTTTCATCTGAAACAAATATACAAATTAATGACAATCTGGATGATTTAGGCTCAACTTACCCTTGTTTTACCACTCTAATATTTTTCCTACCACTAATAAAACAATAAACATTCCAGCATAAACAAATACTGCTTTATTCAGGCTTGTCCAAATATTTAGTTTTAATTCGTTTTTGTTTTCAATAAATGAAGACATTGCATCTCTGATGGCGGTAAAATTCTTAGTATCAAATTCACTAAGTTGGAATTGCTTCCCATTCTTTAATTGCACAAGTATCCCACTATAAATTCCAATATTATTAGTGAAGGCATAACTTTTGAATCCAGTAATTTCCGCCTCCGTTACAGTTGTTCGCCAAAACCATAAGTATACTATTTCAACATTTTTTCTTTGTGAATCAACAATCACAGTCCTTAAAGAGCTTATTCCAAAATAAAGCCCCATAAAGGCCATGAGTGAGAACATCAATAAGGCTGTTAGCCCAATAAATTCGAAATCTTCAATAATTTGATTAAGTATCATTGAACAGAAAATAGCAAATCCGATTCCTAAACAGAGCAAGAATAATTTTAACAGTGTTGGTCCAATTTTCGGTTTTGATTTCTTCATAATTACCCACAACGGACAGCTGTATGCGTCCGTGCGCGATAGCTGCCTCTTGTTTTTCAAGATAAGGAGAATTTTTTATTCGTGCCAGTAGGCCCGGAATTTAGACATAGTTGCATATGGCGGCATACAGCCGTGTTACCCACAATTAGGCTATGCTCAGTTCGTTGTCTTGAAGTTCAACCTTGAAATTGACTTTCGCCTTTAAAGCATCAAACACTTTCAAAATAGTCTCAATTGTTACATTTTTTGTATTATTTTCAAGCTTTGATATCTGTGATTTTCTCACACCAATTAACTCTCCAAGTTGTTCTTGAGTTAAGTGACGTTCCTTACGAGCAGTCTTTATCATTTCTCCAATGAGTTCAAGCTTAAGCTCAAATTCATATTGATCTCTTCGAGGTGTACCAACCTTTCCAATTAGCATATCTTGGGCCTCATCTAAACTGTATGATTTCATCTTTTTTTCTTTTTCGATTTAAAATATTCAATCCTAATCTGTTCGGCTTTTTCAATTTCTTTTGAACTAACCTTGTCAGTTTTCTTAACAAAACCATGAGTTCCACAAACCAAGGCTATATCGTTGTTCTCCTTATCCCAAAAAGCAAGTATCCGATATTGAAGGCCCGCATACTTTGTTCGGAATTCCCAAATATTCTGATTTAGTTTTTTGAAAAGTTTTGGATCATTCAAGATTTGGGCTTTCCTAATATTGTAGAAAATTTTGTCTTGAATTTTGTCGCTCTGGCTTTTAATAAATTCGAAAGCCTCTTCCAAGAACTTAATCTCAAACTTTTTCTCCACTAAATCACCATTATATTAAACATAACAAAGGTAGTAAATGTTTCAATAAAGGGAAACATTAATCCATGAAGGATTTAAAATAGCTAAGATTAACCTCGTAAATTGTTCGTGGTTCAACGCCTAGCTCAACCTTTTCAAACATTTCTACTAATTTTTGACCATCGACCAGTTCAATTTGAGGGGCTCCATCACGATTGGCCTCTTTTGTGGCATCATTAGAAAAGGTTCCTGTTGTTAGTATGATACCTTTTTCGGCCCTTCCTATCATAGCGTTTCGGAAGTCGCCAACTTGTGCTCTTGATACAGTTCCCTTGTATCGCTTGCATTGGAAAAGTACTTTGAAGCTGACAAATGGATTAAGCTCGAGGATACCATATCCATCAATTCCACCATCATGTGATGTTCCGGTTACTACCACGTTTTCAAACCCATGTTCTCGTAATAATTCACGACAAACTTTTTCGAATCCAGAGGGACTCAGTTGTTGGAGAACTTCGATAAGTTTAGGCGAAGAGTCCTTTTCATATAATTCTGGCGTATTGTTCTCTTGGTCTTTAATAACTTTTAATTTTCCGTTTTCTTCTCTGGATTTTCTATGAAATTCAACCCATTTCAGAAACACATCCCTGGCTTCTTGTTCGGTAAGTTTTGTTTCTTTGCCTTTGTCAGTAAGTTTCCAAGTTCCATGCTTTGAGGAATCCAGCAGGCCTTCCCAAACCAAATATTGGCGAGCCCAAGCAACTTGATTGTGGAATTTGCTTCCACCTGATTTAAGAGTTTCATCCAGTACTTCATCAGATAGTTTCAGAGTTTCCGCGATTTTGTTGGAACCCTCCCTGGGCTTACCGGAGTCGCCTAGTTCTCGGAGTGAATCTAATAGGGGACCAAACCACTTTACAAATTCTGCTTGATTTTTTCTTCGCCATAAACAATTGTGGGTAACGCCGGGCTAAAATCCGTAGGCTTGGCCTTTGTTAATTTCTTTAAAACTATCTGATTCGTGTGTCCTTTGTAAGTAGCTCACATACCTATGGATTTTTAGCGTCTGTTGGTGGTAGTTTCCCTTCAAGGATTTCTATAATTTGTTCTTTGAGCACAATGTTCAATCCGAGGCTTTCAGTTGATACACCATCTTTCAATTTGTGGGTATAGATGGGTTTATTATTTATTAATTTGGTCTCGAAATATTTGAAAATAATATTATTGTGAATTTCCAGTTCTTTTGCGATTTCGATAATGTGAGTAGAAATAATAAGAGCACTCCCCTTAAGTTTTGCAAGGGCTCCAATAATTAAAGAAGAAGCTCTTGAAGCATCTTTAACATTTGTTCCTCTAAATAGCTCGTCAAATATGACAACAAGCCTCTTATTACTACTGAGTTGGTTCGCCACTTTTTTGACTCTTTTTACTTCACTGGAGAAATGACTTAAGCCTAGTTGTAAATTATCTGATAGGTTAATAGTGGTCACAAGACCGTCGTATATAGAGAGTTTCATACTTGTTGCAGGCACAGGAAAACCTAAATGCGCTAAGTAAATAGCAATCCCAAAAGCTTTAAGAAAGCTTGATTTACCTGCCATATTTGCACCTGTGAGAAAACATAAGTTGCTTCCTTCGGAAAGTTGTAAGTCGCTTGTAACGGCATTGGGTATTTTGGCATGAAACAGTCCCTCTACTTCTATTTGATTATCTGGATGATCGATGTATTCCGGAAAGGAAAAATTTAATTTATCTAATGCTTTTCCTATTACCAGATAGGCTTCTAATTCATAAATGGTGTCCAATAGCCAAATGATTTCCTCTTTGGCTTTTTTTCGAAGTAGAAAGTCATATTGTGTAATATTCAGAGAAAATAGCTTCGTGTCAAATGTTGCTACAAAATCACGAAGGTTTTTTCCATTGACTAATTCCTGAATAGTGAATGCAAGAGATCTAATGTACGTAGGTGGATCTCGCTTCTGTATGGATGTTGATAGTTGATCCATATTTTGTAGAAAATCATTCAAAAACCGTATACCTGTTTCCTTAATATAGAAATTATTAGATACTTGATACTTATTTTTTATAGAGGTGGATATTGAATTGAGAAGAGTTGGAGCTGACAGCTCAACTCCTGAAACCAAATAATAACTGATAAAGTCAAGTTGCTTCCTGTTAATTCGCAGCAGTTCTTTATTTTCCTGTAAAAATATTATCGTTTTTTGTCGATTCTCAAGCGTTCTCTTGTTTCGAGTCGGGGAATGAAATAGTTTTTCAAGATGTGCTTTTCCACCTTTTGTTTCAGACTTACCGAATATTGAGAAGAAACCTTCCTGGTCATGAACATCCTCAAGCCCAAGATCTTTTAAGGTTTGTCCATCAACTATAAAGCTTTCAGTATCATCATTATTTTCAGCAGATTCTGTCGGTGGTAAATAATTAAATTCAACA
>JAOUPJ010000054.1 GCA_029879945.1 Gammaproteobacteria bacterium | reverse complement strand
CGACACCGTGAAGGCACAAGAAGTGATTGCCACAATGGATAACTCCGATGCTGCCAAGAAGCAAGCCACTCAAGCCTCACGTTCAGAACCAGCACAGACCCAGGCGGCCCCTGCGACAAACCCTGACACCCTTAAAAATTCCAATGTGGTATCCATGCCCTCTGCAACACGCTTGATGAGCGAAAAAGGACTGGACCCAAATCAAATCGCTGCCTCCGGTCGCGGAGGGCGCGTTTTGAAAGAAGATGTATTGGGCCATAGCGCCGCCGCTGCGGTCGCTACTGCACCGACCATGATTACTGCTGGCGATCGCATTGAACAACGCGTGCCCATGACACGCTTGCGTAAGCGTATTGCGGAACGTCTGGTGGAGGCACAACAGACCGCCGCCATGCTCACCACCTTCAATGAAGTGAATATGCAGCCGGTGATGGATTTGCGCAAACGCTTCAAGGACCGTTTTGAAAAACAACACGGTGTTCGATTGGGCTTCATGTCCTTTTTCGTGAAGGCCTGTGTGGAGGCACTCAAGCGTTTCCCCGTGGTGAACGCCTCCATCGACGCAGACGATATCGTCTATCACGGTTATTTTGACGTGGGCATTGCCGTGGGATCACCAAGAGGACTGGTCGTGCCCATCTTGCGCGATGTGGATCAGATGTCCATTGCGCAAATCGAAGAACGCATTTCCGACTTTGGTAAACGCGCCCAGGAAGGCAAGCTTTCCATGGAAGAAATCACCGGCGGCACCTTCTCCATCACCAATGGTGGCGTGTTCGGTTCACTCATGTCCACCCCGATACTCAATCCTCCTCAAAGCGCCATCTTGGGTATGCACAAGATTATGGAGCGCCCCATGGTTGAAAACGGCCAAATAGTAGCCAGACCCATGATGTATCTCGCCCTGAGCTACGATCACCGTATTATTGATGGTCGCGAAGCGGTACAATTCTTGGTTACTATCAAGGACTTGATTGAAGAGCCTAGCCGTATTTTGCTAGAAGTCTAGACAGTTATTTAATAAGAAAGGGATGCCGTCTCATGGAAGAGACCTTTGACCTGGTAGTGATAGGCGCAGGGCCCGCCGGCTATGTGGCCGCGATTCGTGGTGCCCAGTTAGGCCTGAAAACGGCCTGCGTGGATGCGTGGATCGGTCTGGACAATAAGGCCTCACCCGGAGGCACTTGCCTGAACGTGGGCTGCATCCCCTCCAAGGCCCTCATCGATTCTTCCGAAAATTTTCATCATGCACAACATGGTTTGGCTGAGCACGGCATCAATGTGAAAGACGTGAGCTTGGATCTTCCCACGATGCTGGCCAGGAAAGACAAGGTTGTGCGTGAACTCACCTCCGGCGTGGCAGCCTTGTTTACTGCGAACAAGGTGAAGTTTTTTCATGGAACCGCTGTGCTACAGAAAGACAAGCAAGTCGATGTCTCTCTACACAACGACAAAACAGTCTCACTCAAGGCCAAAAGCGTAATCCTGGCTACCGGCTCTCGTCCTACCCAACTGGATACTGCACCGTATGACCACCAATCCATTGTAGACTCAACCGGTGCCCTCTCCTTTGAACAAGTCCCTAAAAAACTGGGCATCATCGGCGCGGGTGTGATTGCATTGGAACTGGGTAGTGTGTGGAATCGACTGGGTGCGGATGTCACCTTGTATAAGACGCGCGAAGGGCTACTCCCGGAGGCCGACCAGGCCATAGCCAAAGAGGCTTTAAAAAATTTCGAGCAGCAAGGCCTATCATTCCGCATGGGCGCGAAGATCGCCAGCGCGAAAGTCAAAGCCAAAAAGGTTGAACTGGAATACGAATTTAAAGGTGAAAAGCATGTAGACAAGTTCGACAAGCTTATCGTCGCCATCGGACGCAAACCCAATAGTGAGAAAGTGTTAGCAAAAGACTGCGGCGTCCAAGTGGATCAAAAAGGTTTTGTTGTTGTGGACGAGTGGTGTCGCACTGCAGTAGAAGGGATTTACGCCGTAGGGGACCTGGTTCGCGGCCCCATGTTGGCGCACAAGGGTGAGGAAGAAGGTATTGTGGCTGCGGAACTGGCAGCAGGACATCACCCGCTAAAAATAAATTTAGATACCGTTCCTTCTGTGATATATACCCATCCTGAAATAGCCTGGGTTGGCTTCACTGAAGAGAGGTTACGTCAACTCGGCGCAGAGACACGCGTGGGCATATTTCCCTTTGCCGCAAACGGGCGGGCCCGTGCCAGCTCTCAAACGGATGGATTCGTGAAGATGATCAGTGATGCCCATACCGATAGAATACTCGGGGTGCACATCATTGGGCCTCAAGCCTCCGAGATGATTGCTCAGGCCAAACTGGCCATGGACTTTAGCGCCAGCGCAGAGGATATCGCGCTGACCATGTATGCGCATCCCACTTTGTCTGAGGCATTTCACGAAGCCTCCTTTTCAGTTTTGGGTAGAGCCATACACGCCTACCAACCGAAGAAAAAGAAATAGTGTTAATCGATTAGCATCAGGAAAAAGATATGAACCTGCATGAATACCAAGCAAAAGAGCTTTTTAAACAATACGGCATCCCGGTTTGCAAAAACACAGTCGTTGCAAGTGGAGATGATTTTGGCAAGGCCCTGGATCAAGTCGATAAATCCCGCTGGGTGATTAAGGCGCAAGTCCATGCCGGTGGCCGCGGTAAGGCAGGTGGTGTAAAGCTAATTGATAATAAGCAGGAAGCCATCGATACCATCAATTCCTGGCTGGGCAAAAGGCTAGTCACTTTTCAAACCGATGCCCATGGCCAGCCCGTTAATCAAGTTCTGATAGAGCAGCCCTGTAATATCGATCGCGAACTCTATATGGGAGCCGTTGTCGACCGCTCAAAACAGCGTGTTGTCTTCATGGCCTCCACGGAAGGCGGTGTAGAAATCGAAAAAGTTGCAGAAGAAACACCGGAAAAGATTTTAAAAACGGCGATACATCCCCTGGTGGGCTTGCAACCCTACCAATGCAGAAAATTCGGTTTTGGTTTAGGCCTTAATGGCGACCAGATCAAACAACTATCGAAAATCATGATGGCCTTGGCCAAACTGTTTGAAGAAAAAGATTTGAGTTTCATAGAGATTAATCCGCTGGTAGTCACCAAAGAAGGGGACTTGCTCTGCGTGGATGGAAAACTCAATGTAGATGAAAATGCCATGTATCGACAAAAAGATGTGGAGTCCATGCGTGACACCACACAGGAAGACGACCGAGAAGTACGCGCCAAGGAATGGGATCTGAACTATGTGGCCCTGGATGGAAATATCGGCTGCATGGTTAACGGTGCGGGGCTCGCCATGGCGACCATGGACTTGATCAAACTGGAAGGCGGAGAGCCTGCAAATTTTCTGGACGTGGGTGGAACAGCAACCAAAGAACGTGTCGCCGAGGCCTTTAAAATCATTCTTTCGGATGACAAGGTCAAAGGGGTGCTCGTGAATATCTTTGGTGGTATCGTACGTTGCGATATGATCGCTGAAGGCATCATAGGCGCTGTTAAAGAAGTGCATGTGAATGTTCCTGTGGTGGTACGACTGGAAGGGAACAACGCAGATCGTGGTCGGGAATTACTGAACGAGAGTGGGTTGGCCATTATCGCGGCTGAGGGTCTGAAAGAGGCGGCAGAAAAAGTGGTGGCTGCGATTGGAGGTCAAGGCTAATGAGTGTATTAATCGACAAGAACACCAAAGTAATCTGCCAAGGCTTTACCGGAAAACAGGGCACCTTTCACTCTGAACAAGCCGTCGCCTATGGCACTAAGATGGTGGGTGGTGTGACACCAGGCAAAGGTGGGCAAAAACATCTGGACTTACCGGTGTTTGATACCGTGCACGATGCAGTGGAAAAAACAGGGGCACAGGCCAGTGTTATCTACGTGCCAGCCCCCTTTTGCAAGGATGCGATTCTCGAAGCAGTGGATGCGGGTGTTGAATTGATTGTATGTATCACGGAAGGCATTCCTACCATGGATATGCTGGAAGCGGTCATGGTTGTGAAAGAGGCCGGAGTTAGATTGATCGGCCCCAACTGCCCGGGGATCATTACACCAGGCGAATGCAAGATAGGTATTATGCCAGGTTCCATACATCTGCCCGGCAAGATAGGGATCGTCTCCCGCTCCGGAACCCTTACCTACGAGGCAGTAAAACAGACTACCGATTTAGGATATGGCCAAACCACCTGTATTGGTATTGGTGGAGACCCCATACCCGGTACAAATTTTATCGATGCCTTACAGCTTTTTCAGGATGATCCGAAAACCGAAGCCATCGTCATGGTGGGTGAAATTGGGGGAACGGCTGAAGAAGAAGCGGCAGAATTTATTAAGGCCCATGTTAAAAAACCCGTTGTCGCCTATATCGCCGGGGTGACGGCACCGAAGGGAAAACGCATGGGGCATGCGGGAGCTATCATCGCAGGAGGCAAGGGTACAGCCGCCGAGAAGTTCGCCGCGCTGAATGCCGCGGGAGTATCGACTACTCAGTCACCTACGGAAATGGGAAGCGCATTAAAAGAGATACTGGGCTAGCACGAGTCTGCTAGCCTTTTTCAGGCGGCGTCCTCATGATTAGGCTTGTCCATCACCTTCTTATAGGCGGCCACTACGGCGGAACGCACATTCGCTAACAGTTCTGTCTCTTCTTTTTCTGTCATCTTCATAAAAGCGTCTACATCGTGCTTGATGTAACGGGGCGGCAACGCGTTCAATGCGATACAAGCCACATCCTCATAGGCATCTAACTCAAGATCTATGGAATGCTTATTGGCATGACGGTCCATCTCCGCATAGACCAGCGATTCATACATATTATGGATATTTTCAAAAGCCATGTTCGCACCTCTCGTTTGAGTTTTCGGCTCAAACTGGAATTGTTAAAGATCGTTTTGTAAAAATTTGTAATGTTTTTTGAAAATATGCTCACGAAATCAGCGCTTTATACCTGGACTAGGTTTCAAACTTGAAACCATTACAATGATTCACTCACAACAAGGGCGCTGTAGTGATTCGCAAGAGATAATTGACTCATCGGTAGAATTTATAGAGCCTAAAATCTTTCAATTGCGATCCCGCTCATTTAGTCACTTTGTAACCAATTTGTAAACAGACAGATCACTCCACTATCCGTAAGATGATTTTGTGGGGGGCCTTGGCGTTGTGTGCGTGGGTGGGTGATTTTATGAAGTATCTGGGAATAGTTTTTCTTTTGCTGCTCCAAGCAGTTTGTTCACAATTAGGGGCAGCGCCCGCGTTTCAAAACGACATTAATGCTGAGTGCCCGAGTGGGTTCTCATGCACAGATATCGTAAATCAGGGCGATTTCAGGCAAAGATCCTTGATAGATCCAAATACCAATGAGAAATTTATTCAAACAATGGTAGGCATTAATCCTGGCTCAGGTTTGCGCCAGCTTTACGAAGAAAACTTTGTTAAGCACGGCTCCAGTTTTGGAATCAAGTCTCGCAGCCAAGACGCCGCAGGATTTTGGATTGGCTCTTACACCGCTTACATTTTTAGCGGGTGGGCTCAAGGTGATGTTGAACAACCCAAAGGACTTGACGGAATCACGCCTGCCAATGTTCGGATTATTGCGCCTCTTTCCACCGGAGGAAATCAAGGGCCATTTACACAGAATTTTGATTTTGCGGTTCACTACGATGCTATTAATGCAATCAATCCCGAAACTTCAGAACTGTTGATCGAATCACTCTCAGCCTATAACAAAGACAGCACTCCGGAATATTTCACTGGCGCAAAGGGCATGGGTAAACAAAAGTTTAGCTACCGTAGCAGCCGCTCTTACAGTGGCGGCGATGAAGACGGGGTAGTGGGTGCCACAATCGATGTGGAACAGCGCATCTATTTAGGCGGGATCAATGACGCAGATGTAAGCTACGCCCATATTAAAAAACTAACAGGCACCCATTTAAATCAAGCCGGCACCATTAATTTGGGTGGCATAGATGGCTCTCTGAGTTGGGGAACGGGTTCCGCCACTAATCTGGAATCTTTAACCAGCGTGTTTACGGCACAACGCTTAGACGATGCCCCATATCAACTCGACCCATTTGGCAGCCCCATCCCTACTACGGATAGCGATGGAAACGTGTTTGCGCTTGATGGTAACGGAAACCCGTTACCTATATACGCAGTCACCGGCGATCCCTTCTTTGATTTCTATGGCGGTAAAGTTCCCATATACGAGCTAGATGCATTTGGTGATCCAGTAAGGACCGGTGGCGTTCTCAATCCACCTATCGGATTTGAAACCACAGGAGGGTTTCAGTCGGCCAACTACTTGATGGCCCGTGCACCTCGGACTATGACCTACCAGAGCGTAAGCTATGATGACGGCACAGGAAATGTGCAAACAACCAAGCGTTACGCCATTTCAGACGCAGCGTCAGGTAAAGCTTCCAACCCAAGCACCCACGAAATGGATACCAATGAGGGGAGGACCTGGGCGTGGGCACCCATATTCGGTGGAACACTGCCAAGTATTTGGCTAGGCTCGGAGACAGGTTTACCTCATCTACCTAGCCGTGCTTCAGAAAGACAAGAGATCTGGACCTTCTGGTGGTTGACCTATTATTCTTCGCTAAATCCACCATCATTTAATTAAATTTGTATAGCAGAAATCGCCTGGCACAGAGCTAAGCGATTTTTTTGAGATCGATAGAAACATCCATAATCTGAGTTTGAGAACCTAGAATGGAGCCCGATACAGGGGCTATATCAAAATAGTCAGGACCGTGTGCCAATTCGATGTATCTTTCATTGATCACACAGGCATTGGTTGGATCCAAATCCAGCCACCCATAGCGCGGTATAAATATAGAAACCCAGGCGTGGGTATGAGCCCCCAATATACGCGCAGAATCTTCCTCGGTAAGCATATAGCCACTCACGTAGCGGGCTGGTACACCTATACTTCGAAAACAGGCGATAAGCAATCTGGCCATGTCTTGACAGACTCCACGTCGTTTCTTAAAAAATTCCATAACCGAGGTGTAAGGTGTAGTAGCCGACGTATCATAGACACACTCTTTGTTTAGCAATTCCAGTATTCTCTGCAGGTTTGAGCCTATGGTTGCATTATTTTTAGTTTGATTGCTAACAAACTCTGCTAAAACTTGCTGTTCCTCCAGGGTTAGATTCGTATCCAGAAACTGGTAAGGCAACACATTTTTTGAGAGCGCTAATCCCGATATAAGCTGCTCCCAACTCACTGCAAAATAGCTCAGAGGAGGCACCGAACCGATCACTTCAACCTCAGAAAAAAAAGATATCTTCAGCGATTCAAACGAGGCAGGAATAGAGAGATTCAAATAAGTATTTTTAAATCGATCTTGTTGCTCTGTGTATTCAGACAAGGGCGTGGAGCTAAATTTGTAATAGAGCAGTTTTTGTCGTGTATCCGATTTTGGAATCAAATAGAGCTTTGCCGATTCCAGCTTGCCCTCACCGCTGAGTCTGTATTTGGAGTTATGCACGATTTGATACTTGGCCACTTTACTTAGCCTGTTACCGTCACCGCAAACTGGGAGGGCACACTATGAATCCCGGCAGGACAATTGGGCGGCGCCCCGTTATGACTTATTGTGCAGGTATGATAAACCACTCCCTTATTTTCCACCATTACCTTTAGGCTGCAGGTAAGTGCTTTAGCCTCCCCTTTTATTTTGCCTGATATGATACCTCCCAGGCTTCCCGGCTCATCACCAGTTGAGATCGGTATGACTGAAGTTTGATGAAACACAGGTTTATTTCGAATTAATACCTTTGTAGAACAGGTGCCCACATTGGCCTGATTAAACATTGCTATATTGGGATAGGGTACGGGTATAGGTGCCGACGGAGGAGCAGGGGTGTTGCACACATCCGGGTTTCCTTGTGCCATGCCACCTTCTGTGGTTGATATAAAAAACATCTCTCTCCCCTTACCCTAGGTGAATGCGATCGCCATCGATTTTCATGTCCTGTTCTGCCTTAATACACGCAGACTCGCTCAATACACGGTAGGATTTTTCGACGCGGGTGTTCATGCGCTTACTATCCACATCGTATCGTTCCTCAGCTTTAACAAAAATACTTTTCACTCTCTGCCACATATCACCGACGATTTGTTCCATCTTATTAGCCGTGAGCTTTACGCTATTAAGGCGCGCATCCATGCTTTCTCCTTTGAACACGGTATAATCTGCGTCTATACCCAGCTTTTCAGTTTTCACCTTCAATGCAGGCGTACTCCACACACTTGCACTATCCGTTATATGCAGCGCACTGCTTGACTGGTCTCCACCGACGGCAATCGAAACACGACCCATACTGCCCAGGCTGATATCCTGGGCGCTCGTTGCCTTGATTCCTTTTGCGGCGATTAACTCAATATTTCCATTGGGCGCGCCCAACTGCAGGTCTCCCTCGGGAACATTCAAGTAACACTTTTTTGTTTCGCAGTCATATTCAAATAGCAGCGCGCCGCTCTCATTTTTTATCTGTATGGATTCAGAGTTTTCATTTTTATACAATTGCGCGCTAATTCCATTACTTGCCCTCAGTTTATTCTCTGTTTTTTGTACCCGAGATACGATCCCACTAATAAACTGCTGCTTGGAGGTCTCGCCAATCACCAGAACCCTGTCTCCTGCTTGCGGCTCAACACTGCCCGCCAGCGCACTCTCCACCCAAGCGGTGTGGCGCTCACCGACCTCTTCCTTTTCAAATTGCACCAGAAAATGGCCGTTTTCCGCCTTGATCACGTAGGCCGTTTGCAGCCAATCAGACTGATTTTTTCTTGTACTTAGTATCACACTCATCTCATTCTCCTCTAACGTGCTCTAGGCGCCCAGTCTTCGGCCTTGGCCCTGCTTTTATCCGTTCCCTTACAATTTGTTTTTTTTGCGCCCGCCCAGTTTAATCCCTGGTCTTTGATACGATGTAGATTGACTGAGTTGAGCTTCGCACTAAAAAAACGACAGTCGCTCAAATTCGCATGGGAAAAGTCCGCATAGTTGATCTGAGTGCTACCAAAATCAGTAGATTTGCATTCCGCCATTTCAAATATGCACTCATCCAGGATGCTGCCATTAAATTTGCTATTTTCCAGCTTCACTGCGGAAAAATTTGCGCCTTTAAAATTGGTATGTAATAGCGCACTCTCGTTCAATACTGCTCCGAGAAACGAAGTGCAATTTGCTTCCGACTCAATGATTGATGCTGCGCTAAGGTTTGCATCGGAAAAATTGACTTGCGCGAGATTTGTATTTTTAAATACAGCGCCCGTTAGATCTGCCTTACTGAAGTCACAATCCGTAAGATCCAGGGCAGACAAATCCTTTTTCTGTGCCTGGACCTCTTGAAAGAGGCATCGTATCCATTGACTCCCTTTGAGGCGTAGTTTTGTTAAATCCACCTTGGACAAATCCACAGCTTCTGCTCTGCAGTGTGCAAAACTGGTATTTTCCAGTCTTGCTCCGGTAAAGTTTGTTTTAACGAGCTGACTCCGCGAAAAATCAACTTTGATACAGTTCGCTTTGCCAAAATCAGTCCGTACAAGTTTACTTTCCTGAAACCTGGCTCCTTCTGCATCGGATTCAGACAGATCTGCGTTTTCCAATTCGGCGACACGAAAATCTGCTCCGATCAAACTTGACCTGGAAAGATTGGCGTATTTTAGATTACTGCCTATAAACAGGGCACTATTCAATTGAGCATCAGAAAAATTTGCCCCTTCCAGATTCGCTTCAGCCAACATGGCAGAAATACACTTTGATTCCACCACGTAGGCTCCACTTAAATTTGCCTGGTGTAGATTGGCCTTACCAAATTTACAGCCTTTTAGCATCGCTCCCTTCAGATTAACACCTTGCAGGTTGGAGTTTTCAAAGTTGGTGCCACTGAGATCGGCGTTTTCAAATACACAATCTGTGAGGTCCAGATTTGAGAGATCTGCATCGGGTAAACTGGCACCGCTATAGTTTCCGGCAAAACGTTCCCTGGGGTCATGGCGATAAGCGGCCTTTTCTATACGCGCAAACCCGGCCAGGTCCTTGAGAGGCAGCACATCGTTTTCACCCGCCTTAAAAGTTGCCCCTTTAGGTTTTTCCGCCTCGAACAATTTGTCTGAATACTCGCAGTGAGAAAATACGGCACCAGCGAAACTCACTTCATCGAAAATACAACTATCAAATTTGGTAGAGGCAAACCTGGCCGAATTGAGATCTGTCTTGGAAAATTTCGCTTGATCCAATGTACAATTTGAGAACTGCGCCTCGGCCAAACGGGCCAGAGTAAAATCGGGTTCTTTAAACCTGCAATCGGAAAATTCTGCTTCCGCTAACACGGCCGTGGAAAAGATAGGCGCTTCCAATTCGCTATCCGAGATCCGAGTCGATTTCATATCAGCGCCAAGAAAGATCGTTTCTACTATTTTGACCTCGTGAAAAACCGTATTTCTCAGGTCCGCGCTTTCGAAGCGTGCCTTTGTGAGATCTAACCTACCCTTTTTAAAACCCCGTATCCCCAGCTTTTCCAGCTCGGTCTTATGTTCCTTTTGAAGATCTGCCTCTAACAGAGACACATCGATTTTCTCGTCACTGGGCTCCAATCCCGCCAGGAATTGACAGCCCTGTAAACTGGCTTGACTAAAATCGGCCTGGCTTAGATCGGAGTTCATGAAAAAACACTGTTCGAAATGAGCGCCTGTGAAATTCGCTTTACTCAAATCGACTTGCTGAAAGATGATTTCCTTAATCTTGATGCCCGATAAATCTACACCACTCAGGTCAAAGCCAATAATTATCGGCTGCGGGGGCTTGCCCTTTTTAAGGCTTTCGATCAGAGATTCGACGGTGACTTGTTCTACGCTCATACTCTAACCCTGCAACAGCGTGCTGCTGAGAATGGAGTCACTGAAATCAGTAGCGCTGGTTGTGGCATTGAGAAAGTCCACCTCATAGAAGTTGGAAAAATTACATTTGGCGTTGGACAAATCCGCTCTGCACATCACCGCCTTGGTAAAATTTGCATCTTGAATGCTTGCGCTGCGCAGTACAGCCCCCTTCATTTGAGAGCCTGTAAAATCACTGAGATCCAAGATGGATCCCTCCAGGTTCACTTTAGTGAGGATGCTCCCTTTGGCACTGGCCCCTTCAAAATTGGCGGCTAGCAATTGGGCCTGGTCAAAATTGGCTTGATCAGCTTTTACATTTCGGAAAGCCGCATTGCTTAAATTGACTCCCTTTCCAGCCTTCAAATTGGTAATATCAGAAGCAGAAAAATCCACATTATCTGAACTCACCTCTTCTATGCACGCTGCTTTCAGGTTGCAGGCAGCGAATTTGGTGTTGTTCATTGTTGATCCTGTAAAATCCACCGAGCCAAAATCACTACGCTCAATAAACGCCCCATCCAGATTTGAATTTCTAAAGACGGCACCCGCGGCCTTGTTCTCTATAAATGAAGCTTGGGTAAATGCGCACTGCTCAAAGCTGGCTTTTTCCAAATTCGCCGGCTCAAAGCGGGCGCTGGTAAAATTACATTCCACGAGATTCGCCCCTTCTAACATCGCACCGTTAAAAATCGCCCCGGTAAAATTGCCGTTCTGTCCGCGAATTTGTGAGAGATTGGCATTTGAGAGATTGGCACCTGAGAAATTAGCATCACTTACATCGGCGCTGGAGAAATCCTGCCCGGAGAGATCTTGATTTGAGAAATCCTTACCCTTTAGGTCTTTGCTATCTCCCTGTTCTTCTTGAGTCTGTGCTGTCTCTGTTTCCTGCTTGGGATTAAAAAGGGCTTCAACCTCTTCCTCAGACATGCCTTCCTGCTTTAACAAGGCCTTGGTGTCTTCCTGGGCCTGTTTCATCATTGCCCGTCCTTGTTCTAGATCGATATTGTTGGCGGCAAAGAAGGCTTCTATGACTAATTGAGGATTATCGGAGGCCGCAATATCGTCAATAATTTTGGGATCGTGTCCTGCGTTGGACATTTCCTGTTTTAGTTTGTCTAATGCCTCTTGGTCGGATTCATCGAATTCCCTAGGTTCACTGTTCGAAGACTCGACGGTCTCTGCTTGTTTTTTCTCACCGGAAAATTCCGCCGTGTGTGGTTCTACAGGCGCAAAGAGTAGAGAAATTTCCTCATCACTTTTGGTCGAATCTAGACTTTCTTCGTGGAATAGCCACAGCGCATCAATATCTGGAAAATCTTCATTTTCCGTATTGGTCACAGCACGCCATACCAATTCAAGTTTTTCATTTTCCGTATCAATCCAAACAGAATCCAAGTTAAATTCCAGTTCCTGATCTTCTTTCTCTTTGTACTTCACTATTCCTCTGGGTTTTATTCCAGGAAGCCGAGTATTGTAGATGCGATGTTCCGAATGAAGATTTTTCAGTTCGATGGTCTCGTCACCCTTTAGATAATCCACTTGCTGATCGAGTGGTGCCGAATTGTAAAAGGCATAGTCGAAATCTTCGGGAAACCAGGGCCAACGCTCTTGTTGCCATTTTTTGTCATAGCTTCCCATTCGGGAGCTTCTTAGTTGCCACTGCTCAGAAATAGGTGCGAAACCGGCCGACTTTTTTTGCTCTTTTTGAGAATAATAAATCTGCGGTAAAATGCGTTGTTCGGTATCACTACCAGACTTGTCCCTACCTATTGGATTATTCTTATCTAAAACCGACAAGCGATAACGAATAGGAACAGACTCAAATTTACTAGGCTTAGATGCACTACCCACTCCTAACATCACAGAGTCATAGACTCGCTCACCGATGACTTCCAATTGCTTGCTACAATCACCAATTTTAAAACCCACTTGCGCCATTTCTGATTCACCGTAGGCGTAGGCATTGGCAATCACGTTGATATCGGCCTTGGGTTTAAAATGGACAAAGTCGTTGGGGTAGTACAGTCCTTGTGCCTTATCTCCATCAAGATACATATCACCAGATAGTGGAGAGATCGAGTCCGACAATATAGCCACACCCTCAACCTGGAGGCTCAATGAACCTTTCACTATAACTGTAAGGCTATACTCCGGGTACTCTTTTTGCCCTGACAGCACACCAGCAGAAAATGGAGATTTATTAAGTATATTCATGGAACACCATTTCAACTGCTCAAAAATGGATGACCATTTGCATTTACCTTCATTGGATGCTGAACAATCAATTCTGCGTCTTCTAATGAAACAATGTTCTGTGTCATCCCTACTCCTGAGGGCTCAGCTCCTAGATTATAGCTGCCACCAGCCTTTAATAGGCTTACTCTACTAACATGAGCGACGCCGACTACATCTTCCCGAACAGATATCATACCTTTGCCGGCCTTGACTAAATGAACATTTCCGCTTTCCATTACGCGAACAGCCCCTTTTTGGCCGTTTTTAATTTCAATTTCCCCACTCTTTTTTAGTGTTAAAGATGCCTCACCACACTTCAATTCAATCTTGTCTTTATCAATTACGATACCCGAATTTTCGTTTTCCTTTCGTTTCTTTTGGATGGCCATCAAGGTGACTGCCAAGGCACCTGTTACACCGTAACAAACGCTGGAAGTAATTATTCCAGTTTTGAGAAGAGACTTGGCCTTTGAGCTATCTAGATTATCCTTCTTTTTGAGTGCGCTAATGGCTGTCCCCATTGGAACAGCCATTCCAACACCAGCTGCTATTGCACCAGTTATCGCCGCCCCTATTTGAAATCCATCTGATTCTTTAACGATACCAAGCTCTATCGATTTTCCTGCAGTAATCGACTCTTCTTTGGAGTAGGAATAGCTCTTATCCGCCGACACACTCATGGTAGCGCTAGCCGAATAGTTTACTGATGTACCAACATTTACTCCTATGTTAAAACCAATGCCCACATTGAAATCCCCAGCGACAGAAATATTTGTAGACAAAGCACCTGTCGCGCTGAATTTATATCCCGCATAAAAGTCTTCAGATACACCCCAAGTTGCAGTGGTGGTCCCTGCATACTGGGTTGTATAGACATGCCATGTTCCTTTACCGTCGTCCAAATCTACCCATTGGGTATCATACTGCTTCTGGGCATCATACAATCCCAGTCCACCCTGCAGGACCGTAACCCGACTTTTTCCATGAATCACTTCTTCGCGATTGCCATGTACAACGGTAGTCTTATTTCCTTCGGTATATTCAAAAACTCCATTTCTCTGTTCATCAGTAATATTGAGAGCCAATTGCCCTTCCGAGGTGGAATTGGTATCGGCTTCCGTTCGTTGGAGCAGTTCGTTTTCTATTGCTGTGTTGGTCGCACCCAGGCGAAAATAGCTTTGCGTCCTATTTGTGTTATCGGGTACAGCCAGGTTAAACGTGGCAGAAGTGCTGGCGATATAGTCATTGGATCGAGGGTTGGTAGCCGTATTATCACCCGTAGCGGTCGTTGTGGGTGGGTTAGCCACCTGCCTGTTTTGTTGCAGTGGTAACTCAGAACTGTTTTCGTTCAGAGTCATTTCAGTTCCACTAGTTCGGTGCGCACTCACATCTTGTGTACGCTGCTGCTGCATCGGCAAACCATTCTGTCCACTGGGTATAGCACTATGATCCAGATGCTCTCCAGAGCCATCATTAAATTCCATCTTAATACCACTAGGCGTGCGTATTACATTGGAGGTAGAGTTGCGTTGTGTTACTACACTCGGATTTAGTGGATTCGGTACCGCGCCAACGATGATGGGTCTATCCGGATCACCGTCTACACAAGTCCATAACACTTCGGTGCCCTTCAATAAGGGGAAGTTCATACCTTGATTGGCGCCCCCATAGGGTTGGGCCATACGAATATATCGCGAGGCCTTGCCATCTCCCGCGCCACTGGTATCAAATGGCAACACCACCTTGTAACGACCCTGCTCATCCATCTGGGCACGTCTGCCATCACCTTCCCCATCAATCCAGGCATTGAGCACGCCGTAAAGTTTAGGCTTGGGTGTGATGCGTGCAGGTCTGAAAGGCGTAGATAGAGGGACGCAATAAAATTCATTCTGGTAGCTGGGACCCTTTTCTTCGGCACCCATGCCATGCATGCCAGACAGCCACTGTTTTCCTTTGTGTACCACTTTGGTAATCAGATA
>JAOUPJ010000283.1 GCA_029879945.1 Gammaproteobacteria bacterium | reverse complement strand
GCCCGGGAATGCACCATCAATGGTGAGCCCTGGGTGAGTACAGAGGCCTCGTCATTGATAAAAGCTTTGCCCTACCCGCGTTACTATCTGGACTTTGAATCCGTGAACCCTGCCATTCCCATCTGGCTAGGCACCCGCCCCTATCAACAAGTGCCTTTTCAATGGTCTTGTCATATCGAACAGGAAGACGGATCGATTACGCATAAAGGTTTCTTGGAAACAAAGGGAGAAGATCCCACTAAAGGGTTCACTAAATCATTGGTGGAAACCATTTCGGAAGAAGGATGTGTGCTGGTGTATAACGCCGCATTCGAAAACAGCGTAATGCGAGAGATGGCCGCACGTTTTCCTGAATATGCAGCGAGACTAGAACAGATCATTGCTCAGGTGTTTGACTTACTCAAGGTCGCCCGTGATCACTACTACCACCGGGACATGGCCGGTTCATGGTCTATCAAGGCGGTACTGCCTTGCATCGCTCCTCATCTAAACTACAACGAGCTCGATACCGTCCACCACGGTGGTGAAGCGCAACTGGCCTACCAGGAACTGGTCCATCCCGATACCAGTGAAGAGCGAAAAAAGGTGTTGAAAGACGCGCTGGAGAAATATTGTGAGCTGGACACCTGGGCCATGGTGGAGATCGCGAGGTTTTTTGAGAAGCAATAGACGAACGACACTCTTGGGTTTCCCATTATGCGTAGTATAAAACATGTAGTAATTGGCCTGGACGTTTCGTATCCTAGCTTGACCATTGATTCACAAAATTCTATCGCGAAACAAACTCAATCAAAGGCCCATAATCGTTTTTGTCTGCAGCACGCAATGCTTGAATATAATGATTCCGATGATCGCACTCACCATTCAATTCACCAGCGCCCCAGTTTATGGGCGCTAATCCAAGCAATTTTTCTAATACCACATCTGTCAGAATTCTAGCGTGCCTGCCGTTACCGTTTGGAAAAGGGTGGATTTTAACAAGTCGATGATGAAAACGGGCGGCAAACTCTTCTCGGCCGTAGGTACAATGCTCCACCCAATACTGTGCATCATCTAAAAGATTTTTTAGCTCTACACCAATCTGAAATTTATCGACACCGATATTTTTCTCCGTGTCGCGAAAGGCACCTGCCCAAGACCAAACAGATCCAAACAATTTTTCATGAAGGGCGAGAACAAAATCTTCCTGTAGAAAGTTTTTGTATTTTCTTTGGGAAGCAATCCAGCGATAGCCGTCTTGAATATTTTGTTGCTCCAATTGATCCAGCTCAGCGCGTGTTTCCGCATGCGGATGCTTAAGGCCTTCTGTCTCGTTGGGATCGAGTGGCGTCGCCCCATTGGGGTAATCAAACGCCATACTAGTCTTCCCACAGATCGCGTGGCATTTCTCGCATCAGCCTTTCCACTTCATACTGGATTTGTTCTTTTAATTTTTCCTCGGAAAGTTCCTGGGCCTCTAATCGCATTTGAACATCGGCTTTTCTGACCAGACTTGTCGCCTTTATCCTTGCCCTATCACGAACGATTTCTTCTATGGACGTTTTCGGGACGAGTGCATAGACCAGATCGCAATCCAGCGCGCTCGCAACTCGGCGCAATTGTTTTAGGGTGATCCGATCCTCCATCTCCATACGCTCCATTTGCGAAGCCTGAGACTTGCTCATGGCCAAACGGCTCGCCAACTGAGGGCTACTCATCCCCAGGGCCTTACGCAGGGTGCGAATCCAGCCCTCTTTGGGAAGAAATACCCCTTTCAAAACAGTAAGTTGACTAATTTTCGCTCTATATTGGTCGCGGACAAGGTTTTTCATCAGAGTTAATCTGCTATATAAATAAGGCTCTTTTTCTACTTTTACACCATATTAATATAGCCTATTTATTGTATAATGGCTATATATAAGTAGTCTTTATTAAAAAAGAAATGAATTTTAACTTATAATCATAGAGGTAAATAGTTTAATCACTTGTCTGCCCATCCTAATGCAATAGCTATCCGCCACTACTAGTCCCTAAGCACCCACCTTGGGCACCTTGAATTACATCAAACGCATACCGATACCCCCGCGTATCTCGACTACCACTGGGCCCGGCAACGTTCAGTGTATTTATTCCCTGTTTCTCGACGAAATCCCTGATCCTTGCCCCTGCCCGCTCAGGCGAGACTTCATCGGCGTCTATCAGTAAATAAGGGCGTTTTTCCTTGATACAGAGGCTCAAGGTCAGCTCCGTGCCCCCCACCGGATAAGAAAAATAGATCAACACCGTGCCGTCACTTTCCAGCACATTCTTTTTTGTGCGTTGTCGATAGCCGCCGGTGATTTCAATGAGAGGGTATTTTTCATCAATAGGCCCATCTTGCGCCAAACGCCCTTCAGGGCACCAGCCGCCTATCGGGAGGCCTGCAGCGAGTGCCCCATCCAGGGCACCGCGATCCACACCGGTTTGACCGCCGGAGATGATTTTGACTTGGGTGATTTTCATATTTGGATCAAATAATAGTTGTGTAGTCCGAGTAAATGAAGGCATTCACCCGGTGATAGATAAGACCTATCCCCTTTTCACCATAGTATTGATAATGTTATCAGCCCTAAGGTAGAATGATAGACGGTATCCTTGCGATAAATTCTTACTAAACAATCGGATAGAATGAGCAATCCAAATTACCTTATCGATCAAGGATTACTGGAGTTTCTGGAATCCGATATTGCCATTCTAGTCGCCACCCGGGATAGTAGTAATCAACCCATTATCAGTCGCGGATTCGGTATTCGCGTATCAGACGACTGCACACAACTTACCGTATTTTTAACAGACATCCAATCACGTCAATTGATTCACGATGCGCTGCAAAGCGATCATCTCGCGGTTAATGCCGCTAATGTCACGAATTACGAAAGTTATCAGATTAAGGGTCGCCATGTGCAACAAGTCGAACTCAATCGGAAAGACGAACGACATATCAGCAAATATCTGCGAGGAATACAAGAGCAGATGATGCTGGTCGGTGTAAGCCCGGAGCAAGCCGCCACCATTTTTCAGAGCGCTGAAAGCCAAAAACTCCTTGCACTGCAATTCACTGCACACGAGGTATTTCATCAAACGCCTGGCCCCGGTGCTGGTAAATCGAGGCCTCAGCCTGAATGAGCAACTCACTGGGTCCGATTAAATACTGCTTTGAGGGCGTACTCCCTTCAGGCATTGCCACGTGTTCCGCCGATGGCATTCCCAACGTGACCTATCTCTCCCAGGTACAATTGATCGACGACACACACGTAGGGCTAAGCTACCAGTTTTTTAACAAAACGAAGACCAACATAACAGAAAATCCACAAGCGAGTTTGCTACTGATAGATCCGTTTTCGGGTACACAATATCGACTTCAATTGCGCTATGAGAGAACCGAAACATCAGGCGAGAATTTTGAAAAGCTCAAAGTAAAACTGGATGCCGTCGCATCGATGAGTGGGATGTCCAAAATATTCAAGCTAAAAGGGGTAGACATCTATCTCGTTTCGCGATGGGAGTGTATGGAGGAGAACGCGTCTTCACTATCGGCCCCCACCACCGCTTCCTTTTCTGAGCTCAACGAAATCACCCAGCGTATTTCCCAATGTGATCAACTGGCACCTCTACTTGATACAGCGCTATCGCAACTCGAACACCGATTTGGATACACGCATTCGATGATCCTGTTCATGAACCCCGACGGCAAATCACTGTATACCATTGCCAGCCACGGTTACACGCAACATGGCGCAGGGGCGGAAGTGCGGTTTGGCGAAGGCATTATCGGCACCGTTGCCGAACAACGAAAAGCCGTCAAAATATCGAATATGAAGCGCGAAAACATTATGGCGGACGCGATCAAGCAACAAGCGAACAAGATCAGCAGTGACTATGTATTCAAACAAAGAATCGAATTGCCTGGCCTTAAAAATCCAAAAAGCCAACTCGCCGTACCCATAGAGGCGAAAAACAGTTTATTGGGTGTCTTGTTCATTGAAAGTGAAGAAGTAGCCAGCTTCAATAGCGACATACAAGAACTGATAAGCAGTATCGCAAACCACTTAGGCACCGCCATTCTCTTGTGCGATGACGAAACCCAGGAATCCTCAACGAGCGAAAGCAGTAATCAAGAGATAAAACACAGCCCCAGCGGCAATCCTCTGAAAGTGCGTTTTTATCTTGCAGACAAAAGTATTTTTATCGACAATGACTATATTATCAAGGGAGTGGCGGGTGCCATTCTTAATCGCCTCCTGAGCATCCATCTGGAACAAGGGCGCATAGAATTTACCAATCGCGAATTGCGCCTGGACCCTGAACTTAGCCTCCCCGAAATCGCAGACAACCTGGAAGCACGTCTCGTACTCTTGCAGCGAAGACTGGAAGATCGCTGTCACGCTATCACGATGGTAAAAACCGGCAGAGGTCGCTTCAGGCTAGACGTGAACTGCGAGCTAGACCTGATGTCCGTGGCTGCCAATCTGCCTTGATCCCTTCGTATTTTAAACACCATTTCAATCACTTGGCCCAAGTGAGTAAAATTTTAAGATTCCTATAGCAATCATTTAAGAAACAACAATTCTTCCCTCCACTACAATTTATTCATCGACAGTGGAAACACTCTCCGTTAAAGCCAAAACAAACAGAAAAAGGAACATAAGCATGAATACAGCTCGCTTCGATATCTACAAAGACGTGCACAAGGGAATCCGAAAAGCGCTTTTTGAT
>JAOUPJ010000051.1 GCA_029879945.1 Gammaproteobacteria bacterium | reverse complement strand
ATTCCTCGGGGGAACGCAAGAAAATAAGTCGTATATCCTGAGACTTGTTTTGTACTCTATTAATGGACGGAAACAAGGCCCGCCATTGTGCTGTTGGGCCGCTGCAGTAAAGTAAAGGATCGGAGGCTAGTCAGCCTAATATTGTTGACTGGATAGATGACGCACGATAGGCAGGTTTCAATGCTCTACGGTTGGCCGGCTCAACTGCATGGCGGACTGATCGTCCGCCACATTTCCCTTACTTATTTTTTCTAGTATATCGCTATAGACTGATAAATCTCCACCGCCTCAGACTCATCCATGGCATCCATATCCATCACGCTGAAAAACTGATGACACACTTCCGAGTTTTGTTCACGTTCCATCACCTCTTCGAAATCTTTCTGGCTGCGAAACAGGATAATATCCAGATATTCGTCATCACTCTTTTTGACCAACTCCCTACGCAGTACACCCTTTTCATGGGCGACAAATTCTTTTTGAAAAGTGTCAGAGGCGGCCAACAGATCTTTCTCAGTACATCCCTTTGCCAATTTTATTTTTGCCAGAACCGTAATTGGATTTTTCATAGACTAACTCCTTTTTAAAATTTCAAGTGTGCCTAGCATAAAGGAGTGCTACTGACAGGGGTGTGTCAGTAGGGTTTTCGTTTTGCTGAATTGGTAGTATTCACGCTATTCCACCAGCCAATCAGGACAAGATCACCATGCGCAGAGTTTTTTATACTGCGCCCATCTACGCTTCAGAGGGAAATATTCTACTTTTCCTTTTGTATTCATATAGATATCCATTTACCCCTGGATACTAGACAAATTCCAAAAGCTTTTGTATTGTATTGAGTCTGAGAAGGGCTCCCGACCTGGGAGTAAGCATTATTAATTATAACTATAAAGAGCTTAGAGGCATGTCTAGTCGTTTTGTTTTCCTTGTTTTGGTGTTGGCAGGATTGGTGGGATGTGGGAAAGGCACACAGGAAGCCGCAGATAGAGAATATTTTACGCTTAGTGGAGCGGTTACCGGACTGGATGGGGAGGGGCTGGTTCTCGTAAACGGCTCTGACAGCGTAGGAATTCCGCAAAATCCCACATTAGTAAGTATTCCTTTTACTTTTAAGAAAGCCCTCCCTGATTCGGAAACATTCAATGTAGTTGTATCAAAGCAACCGCAAAACCGCCTTCAATATTGTGAACCTAAAAATAATTCAGGCCGAATAGATGGCCTGAATATTACCAATATAGAAATTCATTGCGTGACTGAATCCTTTCCCATTAGTGGAACCATAAATGGCCTTTCTGGATCTGGATTGGCAATTCAGGTGAATGACGGAGAAATTGTTACTCTCTCTGAATCAGGCATAGAGACATTCGCTTTTTCCAGCCCGCTACCCAGTGGAGATAGCTACAAGATAAAGGTTGTAACTCCTCCCACCAATCCTTCTCAAGCCTGCATTGTCAATAAAGGCAATGGTGACATTATCGATAGCGCCATTGAAGATGTGGAGATCAGCTGTTTCACCAATCAATTCACCATCAGCGGGGTGGCCTCAGGATTGGAGGGGACTGGCCTAAAACTTAAAAATACAGTTAAAAACACAGATGGAATAATTAAGGGAGAGCAATACATAACAGTTAGCGGAAACGAGTTTGGCTTTTCCTCACCTGTACTAAGTGGCTGGAGTTACAACCTTTCCATTGCCGAGCAGCCTCAGTTCCCTTTCCAGTCCTGTAACATCACACAACAAGCCAGCGGTACTATCTCTGATGGTGATGTGAATTCGGTTTCTATTGCCTGTATCACAAATGAATACACCGTAAGTGGAAATGTTAGCAATTTGTTAGGTAGCAATCTGAAACTATCCAAAAAGATACTGGATAGTACCGGTCAAGTAATTGGTGAGCCCGATATATTCTCTGCCAGCAATTCTGGTAGTTTCGATTTCAGCTTTAATGAAAAGGTAAAAAGTGGGTATACCTACGTATTAGACGTCAACAGCCAACCCACTAGCCCCTGGCAGACCTGCAATATCGTAGAAGGAAAGACAGCAAAGGTACAAGACTCGCCTATTCTCACACCCAAAATAGTTTGTACAACAAATACCTATAAGGTTGCAGGTGAAGTCAACAACTTGCTCGGCTCAGGACTAGATCTGCAATTGGTAGTAACAGACCAGTCAAACAATACGATAGCCACACAAGCCAAGTCTATTGTGGGAACAGGGACGATACATTTTGATTTTGAGACGGGGATAGAGAGTGGCCATCTGTATAAAATTATTGCCACTTCACAACCGGAATTACCATATCAGACTTGTGTAGACATAGAAGGAACAATCACAAACAGCAACCAATCCAATCTAACTGTTGATTGTTCCACTAATGCCTACAAAATTGGCGGAAACCTCACCGGCTTATACGACACTTCTAGCCTCGAATTGATCAGCAATGAGGGCGAAACCCTTACCCTTTCACAAAATGGAGCGTTTTTCTTTGAAACACCCACAAAGAGCGGAGAAGACTACTCCATTTCCGTTAGCAAACACCCAGCGGGACAGAAATGCTCAATTGACAAGCCAACTGCCAGTGTCACGAATTTAGAAATCATGGATATAGCAATTAGCTGTCAAAATGAATCTTATGCAGTGGGAGGCACAATATCAGGCCACAGTGGGCAGATCCAAATAAAAAATAGTACAGGAGAGGCTCTAACGATCGCAGAAGGCCAGACTACTTTTCGTTTTTCTGAAAAAGTTGAATTTCCTAATAGTTACTCTGTTGACCTGTTAACAAAACCTTTTCGGCAGGATTGTTTTGTTGACAATTCAAGCGGTAGAATTGACGAAGTCGAGGTAAATAACATTTCAATCGTTTGCTACGATAAATTTGAATTATCCATAGCGCCACTATCTAACGAAGTTACGCTTACTTGGGACTTTCCAGATAGTTCTAGTTTTAACACGTACTACTCTACGGATATAGACTGTGACTTTGAAAATTTTTCCACTTGTGAAAATGGTACCCTCGTTACGAATGTTTCTTCGCCCTTTGTCGTTGGTGGTCTAACAAATGGAAATCCATACTATTTTAAAGTAGAAGCCACCCTCCAATCCAATCACAGGCCGTCATCGATTCTTACCGGTACCAAACCGAATGCAATTGGTTTTAATGACTCAGTTGATGCTATTTCTATCTCATCAGATGGGACCGCATACTTGGGTGGCAAGTTTACAGTCGCAGGCCCAGTCACTGGGGGAGCATTGGCGTTTGATACGAGTAGAGCGACAGCAGCGATGATACCAGACTTCCCAGTTGTAACTGGTACTGTAAATACGGTAATAGAAGACGGAAACAATGGTTGGTATCTTGGCGGAAAATTTACCCATGTCGGTGGGGTTCCTAGAAACAATTTAGCTCATATCCGTGTAGATGGATCAGTTGATCCTGTCTGGGCACCGAGTACAGATCGTTCCGTCAACGCCCTCAGCAAAGCAAACGACGTTATTTACATCGTTGGAGATTTCAAGAAAATTAATGGCGTAGATCAACCGTACGCAGCAGCGGTCAATATAAGCGGCACTCTAGCCGCATGGAAACCAAATCCAGATAACTATGTCAAAGCAATTTCAATATTGAATGACACTATTTACATCGGCGGACATTTTAAAAACGTTGGAGGTAAAGGACGAAACTATCTAGCCGCGATTACTTCATTAGGCGAAGCTCTGGATGGCTGGAACCCAAGTCCGGATGGACCGGTATGGGCCTTAGCATCATCTCAAAACTCAATTTTTGTATCTGGATATTTCAGCAATATTGCTGGTTACCCTCGTAAAGGGTTAGTCTCTATCAATAAAAGTGGTGCACTCAACGTCGATTGGGTAGGTGAGTCCTATATTTCCTATCTTAATCTTCCTAGCCCTCCTAATGTATTGGTTGTTTCTGAAAATATACTATATGCAGGTGGTGGTTTTAATGGAATAATTGGTGGCAAACAAAGATTCTACATCGCCGCTCTTGATATTAGTACTGGCCAATCCACTGACTGGAGTCCAAAACCCAACGATACAATACACGCAATAGCCGTGTCCCCAGATACAGTTTATGTCGGTGGCGAGTTTTCACGAATTGGGAACAAATCTCAAAGCAAATTTTCTGCAATTGACAAAATATCAGGAATTGCTTCAGATTGGTCTGTGAATATTAGTTTTCCAGAAGAGTATGGTTATCCCAAAAGTCTCGTTTTAACAAATAATCAGCTCATTGTTTCGGGTAGTTTTTCTATGCTGGGAGGTAAAGAGAGAAGTCACCTGGCTTCTATTGATACCTTGGGAAAACTCACCGATTGGGCACCCAATACAAACAATGCAATTACCGCTCTCCATGCAACCAGTAACGGTATTTTTGTCTCGGGGTATTTTTATCTGGTTAACGGCAGTAGAACGAACAGTCTGGTTAAAATTTCGGAGTCCGGTGTGGTTTCTAATTGGAACCCAGGACAGTTTAGTGGTTTTGTACTTGATTTCGAGGAATTTGAAGGCAAACTTTATGCGGGTGGACATTTTGGTATGTTTGGTGGGGAATATCGTAACAATCTAGCAGCAATTGATTTAGCCACCGGAACGATCACTGATTGGAATCCAAATGCGAACAATAAAGTTACTGACATAGAAATCAGTAACAATATTGTTTTCGCTACAGGTAGTTTCACTTCAATTGGTGGAGAAGAACGAGGATTAATTGGTTCGGTTAGTGCTGAGACGGGATCTGTTACTTCCTGGAACCCAAATGCGAGTGCATGTATTACCTGTATTGTTGGTATTAGTGCTCTAGAAGTAGACGATACAAGTATTTATGTTAGTGGCGCATTTTCGCTCTTTGCTGGAAGCAATCAAAATAGTTTTGCATCTTTTGATAAAAATTCTGGTTTACTTAAATCGTGGAATCCTTTAACACAAGGGGACCATGGATACGCGACCAGCATGATTGCGAGGGGCAGTGCAATCTATATGGGAGGTAGCTTTTTTTCAATATCAAATCAACAAAAGGGTGGGCTTGTTGCAATAGACGCTAGTACAGGTGCTTTTATTGATTGGAATCCAACAAACAACTCCCAAGCTTTTGTTTCCGACCTAGTGGAACATAACGGAAAGTTTTTTGCCGGTGGGCTTTTTAATTCCATAGGCAACCAACCAAGGGCTAGGTTTTCTATTATTGGTTTGGATGGAAAAGCACAATAAGTCAGAAATAGTAGAATATATTGGAACTAATAGTTCCAGAATGAATACTAAAGTGATAACGAATGTTATTATTGCTCATTTTCCATTCCGGAACCCCCCATCCCACCAATCCTCCCCACAACATCCCTGCGATCACATCAGAAGGATAGTGCCACCCTGCTCTAACCCGTTGCCAGCTGGCGAGGGCGCTGGCGGTGATGGCGGCGGTCCATACCCAGGTGTTGTCTTGATCAGGATGGTAGTCTGACCAAACCTTTGCTGAGAAAATCAGATTGCTGGTGATGTGGGCGGCATGGCCGGAGAAAAAACTGCGTTTGGTGTCTTTTTCGTAGAGTCGTGAATCGGGCGCATCACTTCCGTAAGCATAAGGGCGATATCGATCCACCATGGCCTTAGCCAGGTTTGTCCCGCTGAGCGTAACCAATTGGGTTTCGAGATACAATAACGCGATGGTCTTGTAGTCTTTGTGTGTGGAGAAAAGTCCAAGTGGAACTGCGTAGGCTCCTAATAGCGCTGCGTCACTGATACGTCTAGCCTCTGGATTCCAGGTGCCAGCCCAACGACGGTCAAATGAATTGATGTCTTCCTTGTTGAGAGCTTGTAAATCGGTGTTTGTGGGTTCTGTCTTGTTTTGATCTATGCTGTAGGCTGTTGCGAGGGTGGCGGCGCTTCCTGCCAACCACCAGGCTTCCTGCTGCCAATCGATTTTGTAAGGACCAGCGACGCTCGTCCCGCCCGTTAAAGAAAGAATACAAAGAAAAACGAGTCGCCTTATCCCCGCTTCCAGCTCGTTCCGTCCTTACCATCTTCCAAAATAATATTGGCGGCCTTGAGTTGATCGCGGATCTCGTCTGCCCTGGCCCAATTCTTCTCGGCACGGGCAGTGAGACGCTCTTGTATCAGCGCATCCACTTCCGCATCAGACATGTCCCCTTCTTTGCTTTCACCACGTAGGAAGGTTCCTGGATCGTTTTGCAGTATACCTAGTCGCAGTCCTAAGGCCTTTAACTCGGAAGCCAGTTGATTTGCGGTGCTGCTATCACTTTCGTCTTTGGCGCGATTCACCGCCTTTGCCAAATCAAACAGCACGGCCAAGCCTTCGGCGGTATTGAAGTCGTCGTTCATGGCCTCATCAAAGCGTTTGCTGTAGTCACTGGGCGCAACATCTGAAATCTGCGCATCCCGCAAGGCCGTGTACAAGCGTGTTAATGCCGCCTTGGCGTGATTGAGGTTCTCATCTGAATAATTTAGTGGACTGCGATAGTGACTCATCAAGACGAAATAGCGAATCACCTCTGCAGGATATAACGCTAAAACGTCACGGATGGTAAAAAAGTTACCCAGTGATTTAGACATCTTGTCTTCATCGACCATCACGTGTCCGTTGTGAATCCAGTAGTTCGCCAGGTTAACACCACTGGCCGCTTCCGATTGGGCGATCTCATTTTCGTGATGAGGAAATTTCAGATCAGCCCCACCACCGTGAATATCAAAGTGATCACCCAGATTGTGTGAGCACATGGCGGAACATTCGATATGCCAACCGGGTCGGCCTTCGCCCCAGGGTGAATCCCACTTGGGCTCATCGGGCTTGCTGGCCTTCCATAACACAAAGTCCATGGGATCTTCTTTTTCTTCGCCGATTTCTACGCGCGCACCTGCTCGCTCGTCTTCCAGGTTACGCCCCGAAAGCTTTCCGTACTCAGCGAACTTTTTCACTGAGTAATACACATCGCCATTCGCGGCTGGATAGGCAAAACCCTTATCAACGAGAGTTTGAGTAATATTGATAATCTGCTCTATGTATTCGGTGGCACGTGGCTCGATATTGGGCCTCAAAATTCCCAGTGCGTCCGCGTCTTCATCCAGGGCCTTAATGAAGCGTTCGGTGAGATGATTGAAAGGCTCACCGTTTTCATTGGCGCGCTTGATGATGCGATCGTCTATGTCCGTGTGATTGCGCACATAGGTGACAGCCTCTTTGCCATAGATGGAAATCAAGTGGCGATAAACGATATCAAAAACAATCAAGGCCCGAGCGTGTCCCACATGACAATAGTCGTACACTGTCATACCGCATACATACATGCGTATGTTTTTTTCGTCTATGGGTTTAAATACTTCTTTTTTCTTGCTCAGACTGTTATAGATTTCTAACATCGTTTCTCTATTGCTCTTGGTTGATCATTATCGTTCTGAATTAATCCGGGCCTACTGTCCTCGTAGGAACATCTTGTCTAATTGATCCATTGTTAATTGAAACCAGGTCGGACGTCCATGGTTACATTGTCCGCTGCGTTCGGTGATTTCCATTTCGCGTAATAATGCATTCATTTCATCCATACTCAAACGACGGTTGGCGCGTACCGAACCGTGGCAGGCCATGGTTGCCAATAGTTCGTTGATCTCGTCTTTAATACGTTGACTGGAACCGTGTTGCAGATAATCCGACAACACATCACGCACCAGGGATTCAGTATCCCCGTCTCGTAACAGGGCCGGTACTTCCCGCACGATGACTTGTTCCGGGCCCAGGCTTTCGATGTGCAAGCCCAATGATTTTAAGTCGTTCGAGACTTGTTCTGCAAGACGCGCCTCGCGCTCACTCACGTGAAAACTCACCGGCATCAACAAGGGTTGCGAAACCAGTCTACCGTTTTCATCATAGGCCTTTTTCATGCGTTCATAGGTGATGCGCTCGTGGGCGGCATGCATGTCCACCACCACCAGTCCCTTTTCGTTTTCCGCCAGGATATACACGCCTTGTAGTTGGGCGATGGCAAATCCTAAAGGGGGCGCGAGTGATTCCTGCTGTGCTATTGGTGCTTGTTCCTCGTAGGATGAAAGCACTTCGCCTAGAGCGCGGTAACTGCCCAAGGTCTCGGCCACATTGAGGCGCATAGGGGTCTGCTGGGGTGCCTGGTATTGCCAACCGCTGCTGGGCCTTACTTGAGGGGTTTGTGTTGTAATGTTTTCTGTCACCGGGACTGTCTCTTGTTGCCCTGGCTTCACTCCAGCCAATGCGTCGTGTAAGGAACGAAACAGAAAATCATGGACCAGTCGCCCCTCTCGAAAACGTACTTCGTGTTTGGCCGGATGGGCGTTTACATCGACGAGTGCCGGGTCCAGTTCCAGATATAACACATACGCCGGATGGCGTCCGTGAAATAACACGTCCTGATAGGCCTGGCGAATCGCATGGGTGAGTAGCTTGTCTTTGACCATCCGACCATTGACGTAGAAGTATTGCAAATCGGCCTGGCTTCGAGAAAACGTGGGCAGGGCCACCCAACCCCAAAGCCTGAGACCCGCTCTTTCCATCTCCACCACCAGGGCGTTTTCGATGAAGGACTTGCCACAGATCTTGGCCACGCGTGCCTCTTGTTCCACCTGGCTGCGGGCCAGCGGTAGATTCAGGATCGGTTTCTGGTTGTGACTGAGCTGGAAAGAGACGTCAAATCGGCTCAGGGAAATGCGTTTAACCACTTGTTCTAAATGGGAATATTCGGTTTGCTCGGTGCGCAGGAATTTGCGTCTGGCCGGCGTATTGTAGAACAGGTCCTTGACCTCAATGGTGGTACCCACCGGATGCGCCACCGGCTCCGGCTCGCTGGCAATCTCGCGACCGTCTCCTATCAAGCGCCAGCCCATGTCTTCGTTTTGGGTTCGGGAGCGCAGGTCCAGGCGTGAGACGGAACTGATACTGGGCAGAGCCTCGCCGCGAAAGCCTAAGCTGGCTACTCGTTCCAGATCGACGAGTTCCTTGAGCTTGCTAGTGGCATGTCGACTCAGGGCCAACGCCAGGTCATCCTTGACGATCCCTGAGCCGTTATCACGGATGCGGATGAGTCGTACCCCACCCCGTTCGATGTCGATCTGTATGGCCGTAGAACCGGCGTCCAGGCTGTTTTCCAGTAGTTCTTTGACTACAGAAGCCGGACGCTCCACCACCTCACCCGCAGCAATTTGGTTTGCCAGCTGAGGGGAAAGCTTATGGATACGGGATTGGATTATTGCCGAGGACATGGGTGGGGATTATAGCATTGCCATGTGTGCTTGAGAAAAGGAAATGCCCCTGAACGGGTCAGGGGCATCGTTTAATAGATTTATGGAGTTGGTGCTAAGAGTAGAGTGTTATCTCCCACTGTTAACTGGCCTCCACTGCTAAGAAACAAAGCCGCCTGTGCCTGCATTTCTCCCGTGGAGGTTGGGTGAAATGTGGGGTCTAGTAGTGACCTATGGTGTACACCTGATGCGTTAAACTTCGTAATGTAGTCACCTGGAGACCCTTGTGACAAGTTGACATGAGATAATCCTATCAATTTAGCAAGAGGCACAGTACCCGATAGCGGACCGACCCCGTCTACACAGGAAGTGGCTCCAGGTGGAGATAATATACAGTTTGGGATCACTGTGTCCCCAATAACTTCAAACATTAAGAGATTTCTGCCTGTTGATGGTGAGGCTCCAAAATTAATTGGATCAGCTACGTCGACCATGGTTTGAGCAACCGCTAGAAATGGCTCATAGTCTGGCGTACCTGGGCCTATACCAGCAGCAGTTAATGCGTCATTTGTCGGTGTCCCAAAGGTCCCTGAGTGAGTTATTAATTTCACCAATCCGCCACCCGGCATACCGAGTACAGAATCACCTACAGGTGAGGCATAACTCGAATCTATCGCTAGAAAGGTACTGCCAACAACTGCCCCCAAAGAGTGTCCTACAAAATGGATTGGTAGCCCGGTAAAATCTGGCGTAGTGTCGTTGTCATAATCAATCTGTGATATTGCATTTTTTAGTGTAAACAAATCCGCGACAGCTTGTCGCATATTGTCCCTAAGCGTTAACAGAGAGTAGAGATTTATAAAATATGTTCCCGAAGGATCTGCGCCATCACTAGCCGGTAGCAGAACATTGGTTGGGTCTCTGTCTAAATCAAAATGTCGCTCAGTAACCAACCCATCTACAACATCGAAATCGGCAGTTTTAGACCTCGCCTCTCCACTTATCACGCCGTGTAATGGTAAATCAATCGCTACAACGGCAGTATCGTCAGCAGTAAGTGTTTTAGCAATTGCTAGCATAGAAGTGCGATCTGAGGTGATTCCATGTTGAAAAATCGCAACTCGGGAGACGATTCCGTCACTGGGGACAGCCAAAAGTAATGGAATTCTTTGTGTCGACTTTGCCACGGGAGTTCGTATTGGACCAAACTGGGAAAAGTGGTTCCCACCCAAACCTTCCCAGTTAGAAAATATCGGATCTAACTGGCTTACACTAGCATCTTTTAAGTAGTATGGAACATCTAAAGTACCAACATGAACATCTACAGTCTCTCCGCTATCGGCTGCCGCAGACAATATTGCATCAGCTGTTGGATTAATTGACACATTTGGGGTAACAGGCGCAGCTTCTTTTGCCTTAGCCAGCACCTCTCCGACCGATTGAGTAGTGAAAGAAAAGCTTAGTATAATGTCATCCGAATTGATCCCCGCCGCACCAGCCAAGGTGGCCTCGCTAGTTGACACGAGTCTTCGCAAGGGTTCTAACTTGTTTGCGCGTTCATCTGTAAGACCAGGAACTAGACTTTTTCCGTTGTCATCAGCTACTTCGGTTGTTCTTTTAGCTAGTGCATAAGTACTATCGCTGTAAACTCGGTTACCTCCCGCCGCCAAAGGTTCTCTTACGTCCCGTGTAACGAAAACCGCATAACTAGTTTTTGAGTCCAATGGTACTTTCGGCGTAATCGCTACACTTGTAAAAACAGGCGGCACGGGAGTAACAGCAATTTCATTCGTAGTTAACCTAGTAGGCGCCGGCGAAGGAACTACTGCCCCCCCAGGCTGAGGGCTCAGTGTAACCTTGTAAACAAAAACAGAATCATCAGCCGAATCTGTGAATTTGATAGTGGCTGGGTCTATTTCACCAGAAAAATTAAAAACAATAGGTGCAACAGTTGAAAACCCA
Organism: Gammaproteobacteria bacterium; assembly: GCA_029879945.1. Classification (GTDB taxonomy): domain Bacteria; phylum Pseudomonadota; class Gammaproteobacteria; order S012-40; family S012-40; genus JAOUPJ01. Next base: position 4,044 of record JAOUPJ010000051.1, on the reverse strand, counting down.
TCTGCTGCATTCAAAGCAACTTGAGGATCGGATAAATCAGACTCGTCCAATCCCGGTATGTTAATCGTTCCGTCCAATGAATCACTAAATAACAAATCCGTCGGAAACGGTAAATCGGAATTTGTCGGATCGAATCGAGCAAACACCCCGCCTGTTTGAGACTTGGCAACTGTTTCTTCTATCGTCCCTTCTTCTTTTGTTCCGCAGGCGGTAACAAAAAGGAATAAAATAAAATATAAGAGAATTCGTTTATGTGATTTCATATCGCTTCCCCAGAAAAACTGTTTTGATTGCATACGCTTCATGTGTCACCTCAATAGCTCATGTTCAATTGAGCACTGACTATGTCTACAGTGGCACTGTATTCGCCTTTTAGCGTACTCGAGGTTAGCTCGTCTTTATTGTTGATCTTCGCCTTCTCCAGCATGAGATGCGAATAACCCACGTCAACACTCATCGTGTTGTTGAATCGGTACCCTAGTCCTAGGGAGGCCCAAGTCCGATCACTTCCCGCAATTCGGGCAGTTCTTAGTTCGGCACTCGGTATAGGTGTTTCGTCATAGGCGACACCGGCTCGTAGCTTCATTCTACCGCCTACTCGATAAACCATCCCCAAGGCATAGCGCCAGGAGTCTTCCCACTCTTCTGGCTGGTGTGTATCGGCCTGATTGGGATTTTCAAAATCCACAGCCAATTCCTTAAAACTGCTCCACTTAGTTAACGTAACATCCGCCATAACTGCTAGACTTGAACTTACGTCTCTCTCGTAACTAAATGAAAATGTTTCGGGTAAATGTAATTCAGCAGTTGCTTTCTCAGTTCGACTGACTTCAGTATTAAGTACAGTAGCGGCTGCTTGTGGTGTTATGAATTTGGCTTCACCTTCCAACTCGTGAGAAATACCGCTTCGATAGCTCGCACCAAATCTCGTCGTTCCAGTATTAACCAATCCGCCAAGTGCAATACCAAAACCCACGTCATCCCCAGTAAGACTAACCGATCCATCTAGAGTCTGCGGAGCAGGTCCACAACAAATTGATCCGTAATCAACGCGGTTACTTAGAGTCGCTTCGGCATACTGAAAAACAAGGCTACCCCCAAAGGCAAATCTTTCACTTGATTTAAGTGCTATTGTGGGACTAACGGCGATAGTAGTTAGATCGGATAGCTGCGCATGGTAACGCCCAACCCAACCCGGATCGTAAGATGTCGCTAATCCAAAAGGTACGTTAAGACCTACGCCAAAAACCACTTCGTGATTGAGGTCCGACTTATAATAAGCATTCGGCACAAACGCGGGCACGCCGGCATCGCCGCCATTGCCACCTGTTAGCGGGGTGGACCCATCGGCCAGGACCGATCCATTATTCGTGAACTTTGAACTGGGCTTGATGTAGTGCCCGGCTACCGTAGATTGTGAACCCTTCAAATGACCTATCGCCGCCGGATTGTAAAACATGGCGCTCGCATCTTCCGTGCTCGCTGCCATTCCGGCAAAGGCCTTACCCATGCCGCTGGCGCTTTGTTCGATCAAAGCAAATCCGGCAGCGTGCCCATTATTAATAGATAAAAACAGCGATCCGCCGAGCAAAACAGCTGGAATCGCCCAATTTTTGTTTTTTCTCATTGTTTCCCCCTGCACTCATCGAGAGTGGCCTGTGGTATTACTTGTATCCAGTCCAGCCCCCTACCTTAGACCGAGTTTAAGCCGGAAGCAAGCGAATTGAGCGTCTCTAAGTCCTTGTCTAATAACCCACTCAGACAGATTAGTTAAAACCCTAAATTTCCTGACGATTCGCCCGCTAACAGTAGTGTGGACAAATAGTAATAAAATTACAAGCCACTGAATTACAAAGGATTTGTTCATTTTCTCTCCGATGGACCGGGTATTTTTTTACGGAAATGTCTATCAGTTAGCCATTTTCATGCTTGAAGCAGGTTTTATCGGGAGCCTTGTTGTATGAAGGTATTGAGCCCCTACACGCCAGATGTGCTCATCTGCGAGGACGACGATCATTTTTCCCATATGATCGATTTCATCCTGCGCCGCGAGAGTCTGCGTGTCGTGTTGGCAAAAGACGGCCAACAGGCCGCAGACTACATCAATGACAACCCCCCAACTCGCTTGGTGATTCTGGATGTCATGATGCCCTTTTTGGACGGCTTCCAGATCGCAAGGCAGTTACGCAATGATCCGCGATGGAGGAATGTGCCGGTCATCATGCTTTCTGCCAAGTCCAACGAAAAAGATATCGTCAAGGCCTTCGATGAAGGGGCCAATGACTACATCATAAAACCTTTTCAACCCACAGAATTTATTGCACGACTGAAATATCAATTGAGGCAATCGGCATGAACATACTACACACCTCCGTCTTAGGTATTGCCTTGCTGGGGCTGTCTGGCAATGATGTACTGGCAGAAGGCTTTAAGTTCAATGCTCCGGTGCAACTAGAAGGCAGCATCAAGCAGGAAGAGTTAAACAGGGGACGAGATCCGTGGAGTGAATACGCGCTCCACGCCAGCGCCCGAATTCCGGCAGGCCCCACCTTTTACGGCACCGGTAGAAAAATTTATCGTTACGGGCAAGACGATGACCAATTTGAAGCGGGACTGTATTGGCCCTTTGGTACCGACTGGCTTGCCAATGTTGAAGGGTCAATAAGCCCAGTCGACATCTTTCTTCCTAAAAATTCCTATACAGTAAAGCTGCAACGGATTTTTTCGGACACAGGTTGGTTAATCACGGGCGGTACACGAGCCACTAAATATCCGACCTCCTCCATGACCCAATCCATACTTGCCGTCGAGCGCTATTGGAGTGATTTTCGCGGGATCTACACCTTTATGCCCGCCACCATTGAACACGGTGGTACGGTGCAAGGGCATGACATGCTCTTGTCTTACTATTATAAAGGACTGAGCTTTGTGGGTTTCGGTATCACGTTTGGACGTGAGATGGAATACGATGGAGCAAGCAATCCCATTTTTAACACACGCGCTTTTCGTTTGACCGGGCGCCACTGGATAGACCCCAACTGGGCCGTTTCTTTTGACGTGAGCTACTACGAACAATCACCGCTGAGCAGCACTCAGACAACGGCTACCACCAGCAATGCCCTGATTACCGGTTATGTGCGACAAGGAATAAACATTGGAATACGGCGAAAATTCTGAAGTCATTCTGCGAATTGCCGAAAATGTGTCCGTGAGTGTAGTCGTCCTAACGGTTGGCGTTCTACTATTGGTCATATTCTTTCGCAGTCTGCTTATTCTAAGAGAAAAGAGAAAAGAGAAATTTCTTTCGCAATGGCGTCCTATTCTGTATGAAACTCTTTTTTCCGTTCCGGATTCGCTTCCCAAATTGAAAAAGGGGCACATCAAAGATTTCATCGACGAATGGAATCAAGTCCAGTTCAATGTAAAAGGTGTTTGTGTCAAGCGTTTGAATTATTTGGCGCGTAAACTCGAAATCAATAAATACCTGCGCAAGAAATTAAAGTCGCGTAGCGTTCGTGATCAACTCACTGCCATCATATCGCTGGGTAGTCTGCGTGACTATGAATCAACAGACGAACTTATACGAATTACCCAGCAGGGTAAACCAATCCCTTCTTTGGCCGCAGCGCGTGCCTTGTTACAAATAGACCCCATGCGTAGCATTGAGTTCTTGCTCAATCCCATTGTTAACCGTGAAGACTGGCCCCTTTCCCTAGTAGCAAAAATACTCATTGAAGCAAAAAATGAGAAACTTTGCTCTATACTGGCCGAAGCGACCCTGGTTGCTTCACCACGGCAACTACCCCGTCTTATTCAGCTATTAGACGCAGTCAATTGCAAAGAAGCGACAGACGTATTTAGACAGTTACTGGCAAAAGAACAGGATGGTCGCGTTATTACCTTGTGTTTGCAGGCGATTAAAAATCCCGCCGGTTTGGATATGGTCCGCAAGTATCTGGATCATGATCGCTGGCATGTACGGGTGCACGCCGCCACAGCCTTGGGTAGAATCGGCACCGATGATGATATTGCCAAACTCATTGT